>CAMQZF010000201.1 GCA_947039525.1 uncultured Photobacterium sp.
CGTTTAAATTGTGATTTATTAGCATTAAAACCGGAAGGGTATGTTTGTCCTTTCTCCTTGGATGAGTCTTCTTAATCTCATCCTAAAGAGGCTATTTTTGTACCAAACGAAAAAAGCCTCTATAATCGCGTGTTCATTTCCTTGGTGGCCATTGCCTATCCGTTTTGGATAGCACGAGATCGAACAATGAATCAAACTGATACACGAAAAGAAACCCTCGAATTTAACAAATTACAAAAAAAATTACGCCGTAATGTAGGCAATGCAATCATTGACTACAACATGATTGAAGAAGGCGACTTAGTCATGGCGTGCATCAGTGGTGGTAAAGACTCATTTGCCATGCTGGATATTTTATTGAGTTTGAAAAAAGCGGCGCCCATTCATTTTGATGTGGTTGCGGTTAATCTCGATCAAAAACAACCTGGTTTTCCTGATCATATTTTACCGCAGTATTTTGATTCTTTATCTATTCCTTATTACATCATTGATAAAGATACCTATTCTGTTGTGAAAGACAAAGTACCAGAAGGCAAAACGACGTGTGGCTTATGTTCACGTTTACGCCGAGGCACTTTATATTCGTTTGCCGAAAAAATTGGCGCAACGAAGATTGCATTAGGCCACCACATGGATGATATCGTGGAGACCTTGTTCTTAAACATGTTCCATGGATCGCGTTTAAAAGCCATGCCGCCAAAATTGCGTTCGGATGACAAACGTAATGTCGTGATTCGCCCACTTACCTACTGCCGTGAAAAAGATCTCATTCGCTTTGCTGAGCATCAAGGTTACCCAATTATTCCGTGCAATTTGTGTGGCTCTCAAGAAAACTTACAACGTCAAAACATTAAAGCAATGTTAACGGATTGGGATCGCCAATCGCCTGGTCGTGTTGAAAGTATCTTTAAATCCATTCAACATGTTAGCCCAAGTCAATTGGCGGATACTCAACTCTTTGACTTTACGACTTTACCTTTGGATCGTGACGGCGAGCGTGCTCAATACGAGTTTACGGAAGCGGAAGTATCGTCATCCAATATTGAAATTGATGAGTCTATGTTTATCGACGTGACGAATCTGTAATTAGAATAAGATACCAATTACCGAACAGTGAATATTTGTATTCTTTGGATCTTATTCGCCGGATTTAAACGATAAAAAGCCGCTTAATGCGGCTTTTTTTTATGTGAAAGGGATTAATTAAAAAAACCAGAAACAAAAAGAATAATGTGATCTTTTAATCGAGAGAATAAACTGCCAGATGCAATGTTTTCTAATGCAATTAAAGGCTCTTTTGAGATTTCTTTACCGTCAATCGAATAAATAACGGTACCTACATTTTCCCCTTTCAAGATCGGCGCTTTAATGTTTTCTTTTACTTCAATATTCGCTTCAATGTTTCGCGCCTGATTCCGCGACACTGTCACGAATGTGTCATTTTGAACGCCCAGTGAAATATCAGACTTATCGCCTAACCAAATACGAGTATTAAAGACTTCGGTATCTTTTTTATGTGGTGATAAAGTTTCGAAAAAACGGAATCCATAGTTTAATAATTGCTTACTTTCCGCCTCACGAACTTTCGGACTGCTTGATCCCATTACAACGGCGATTAAACGCATGTCACCTTGAGTGGAAGAACTCGCCAAACTGTAACCCGCACCGCTGGTATGGCCCGTTTTCATGCCATCCACATTTAAACTGCGATCACGCAATAAGCCGTTGCGGTTGTGTTGGGTAATTTTGTTATACGTAAACGATTTTTCACTGTAAATCGAATATACGTTTGGTAAGTCACGAATCAACGCTTGGCCAAGTAGAGCAATGTCATAAGGGGTCGAGTAAAGTTCTTTATTGTCTAGACCATGTGGATTGGTGAACGATGAATTTTGCATTCCGAGCTTTTTCGCCCAAGAATTCATTAAACTCACAAAGGCACCTTGAGATCCTGCTACGTGCTCAGCAATCGCAACACTTGCGTCATTACCCGATTGAATGATCAAGCCACGGTATAAATCCATTAAGTTGACTTCCGTCCCAACTTCAATGAACATTTTTGAAGAGTCTGGGAAGTTTTTTGCCCATGCATTCGGGCTGATCACCACAATATCGTTTTCTTTAATATTGCCCTGCTTCATTTCTTGACCGGCCACATAGCTTGTCATTAATTTGGTTAAACTGGCTGGGTTCAATGGTTTATTGGCGTTATGATCAACCAATACCTTCCCTGTATGGTAGTCCAACAAAACGTATCCTTTTGCGTTCAAATTGGGTGCATTAGGAATAACCGTTGGTGTTGCTGTTGCTGCCACCGCAGAAAAAGAACAAAGCATTGAGCCAGTTAACGCGAGTGACAACCATGAGGTCTTTTTCTTCATGAATCAGTATGCCTTTTAATAAATTGTCGCAAAAGAAAGGTCCCGTCACTTTTCATCATGATGCGGAATTTTAAACACTTCTACATTATTCATACCTTGTGTATTTTGACTAATAAATAGCAATAAAATCTGAGGTCTATCACATTTTTTTATCGTAAGATGAAAGGAGTATGATCTTACGCTTATTTTACAGAGAGGCTGCTCATGGATTCATCATTAAGCTATTCACAATTAGTAAAACATTTTAAAAAATTGGCACGATTTCATCACCTACAAGCGATCAGCGGTTGGGATCAAGCGGCCATGATGCCAAATGGTGGTAATGAAGCGCGTTCGGAAGCGATGGCTGAATTGGCGTTGCTTTGCCATGAATTAATGACAGAGGAAAAATTAACCACTTGGTTCTCGAATGTGGATGAAAATCAACTGTCCGCGGAAGAAACAACAAGCTTTAAAGAAATGTACCGCGTATGGCAACAAGCCAATTGCTTGCCTGGTGAGCTGGTGGAGCGTCAGTCATTAATTGGCTCGCAATGTGAGCATGCATGGCGTACCCAGCGCACAGAAAACGACTGGGAAGGCTTTAAAGCCAATTTAAAAGAAGTGGTTGAGCTTTCTCGTCAAGAAGCACGCATTCGCGCCGAGAAGACAGGCCTGTCACCTTACGATGCATTATTAAACATGTATGAGCCAGGCATGACTTGTGAGCGATTAGACGTTATTTTTAATGACATTAAATCTTGGTTGCCAGAATTAATTCAACAAGCACAACAAAAACAAACAGCACTCGCACCATTAACGGGATCATTTGCGGTTGAACAACAAAAATCTCTCAGCATCAGCGCGATGACCTTATTGGGGTTTGATTTTAACCACGGTCGTTTGGACATCAGCACTCACCCCTTCTGTGGCGGCGTGCCTTCTGATGTTCGTATTACAACACGCTATGATGAAACCGATTTCACTTCTGCCTTAATGGGGGTGATTCATGAAACAGGTCATGCTCGCTACGAGCAAGGCTTACCAAAGCAGTGGCGAGATTTACCGGTTGGTGAAGCTCGATCAATGGGAATTCACGAAAGCCAATCTCTGTTTTTTGAAATGCAATTAGCCCGTAGCCCTGCTTTTATGGCACACGTATCACCTCTTGTAAAAACTTGCTTTGATCGAGAT
This sequence comes from uncultured Photobacterium sp., assembly GCA_947039525.1. Classification (GTDB taxonomy): domain Bacteria; phylum Pseudomonadota; class Gammaproteobacteria; order Enterobacterales; family Vibrionaceae; genus Photobacterium. The sequence continues at coordinate 3,555 of CAMQZF010000201.1, forward strand.
GGCGATAAAACGTTATCAGCAGAAGCGTTATTACAACGTATCAACTTCGTAAAACCGGATTTTATTCGTGTTGATGCCGATGAAGTAACCTACCCGGCTCATGTGATTTTACGTTATGAAATTGAGCGCGATCTGATTGAAGGCAACATTGAAGTCGATGATATTCCGGCCATTTGGGATCAAAAAATGGAAGAATATTTGGGTGTCGACAGTCGTGGCAATTATCAAAAAGGCTGCATGCAAGACATTCACTGGACCGATGGCAGTTTTGGTTACTTCCCAAGCTATACGCTAGGTGCAATGTATGCGGCTCAATTCATGGCATCAATGCGTAAAAATGTGCCTGTCGATGACGTTATTGCTTCAGGAGATCTAAATCCAATCTTCACTTGGCTACACAATAATATTTGGTCAAAAGGCAGTACCTTATCAACGGATGAATTAGTTCAAGCGGCAACGGGTGAATCATTAAATCCAATTCACTTTAAAGAGCATTTATATCGTCGCTACTTATCTTACTAAGTAAGATCAATGTAATCAAAAGTCATCTAAAAACAAAAAAGGCTCATCAAACGATGAGCCTTTTATTTAAAAGTCAGTTTTATATTATCGGTTTGATAACTTATTTTGAGTTTAAATCCATTAGGTTTTATTTTTATACCAATTTATTTATTGTTTTCCTTTCCCTGTAAATATTCTTCATACTTTCTAGAAACCCATTGATGAATATGAAGCCCTGTTTTATGAACAAGAAACCGATTATAGTTCCCATTAATAATTATCCATAAACATCGATTGCAACTCCACTCCATTAAATATTTAAGAAAATCAGTAAAACTGAACATGACCTTGTTATGTTTAAATTTTAACAGCCTCATCAACTTGACTATGATGTTGAATAAACTGGTTTTCTGTTAAATCATCAGGCATACAAATAAGATATACACCATTGTTTATCTCTAGGAAAATTCCAGCCCATTTTTTACTATAATAAGTTTTGACGCTACTAATTTTCCATCCTGTATTTATAGCTATATTATTTAATGATATTTCATTATCAATGTTAGCTTTAAAGAAATGATAAGCCCGTATTACTTTTTGTAAACTATCTTGTCTCATATAATAATCTCCATTTTTTCATATCTAATACAATATAATTTATGTTTTTTCTTAGAATACAATCACAAAACAAATAATAATAGATTTGTAATTAATTGCTCATATCAAACTACAGATATAAATCATCAGTTAATATATATGACAATTAAATAAATAATAAAGTAGCGCAAAGAGAAAATTATTAGCAAGTAGAATATTTTGAGTCGCTTATTGGTTTTAATGAATATAAAAACGGGATCTGAAAATCAGATCCCGAACAAGTTATTAGCCTAGTATATTGATATTATTGGTACTTTTTTGCGGTCAGTTCCGCAATCTTCACAATCACTTTCACAGCTGACTCCATGCCTTCAACGGTGATGAATTCATGAATACCGTGAAAGTTGTAACCGCCAGTAAAG
>CAMQZF010000202.1 GCA_947039525.1 uncultured Photobacterium sp.
GTTTCATGATCTGATGACTCAACCAAGCCTAAAACAAAATAAGCTCATCTGGGAGCCTTGCGGAGAAAGTAACAATCCTGAGGTATTAACACGCTCAAACCAACATTTTCATCCAACGGGAGGATTAAAAGTTCTCACCGGTAATATTGGAAAATCGGTGATTAAAGTGTCTGCCGTCGCCCCTGAGTATCAGTATATTCAAGCTCCAGCGAAGGTCTTTACCTGTCAAAATGCCGTTGAGCGTGCTTATCAACAAGGCGAATTAAACCAAGATTGTGTTGTTGTCGTCAGTCACAATGGTCCTGCCGCCAATGGCATGCCTGAACTTCATAAACTGATGCCCATTTTGGCTAATTTACAAAAACAAGGTTATCGGATTGCCTTAATTACGGATGGTCGCTTATCTGGCGCCTCTGGAAAAATCCCCGCCGCCATTCATATTACTCCTGAGGCCTTACGTGGCGGGGCCATCGGACGCATTCAAGACGGTGATATGATTGAACTGGATGCGATTAAAGGCACTTTAACGACAAATGTCGATCTCACTCAACGTGAACAGACTCATCTCCCTCACCTTTTAGATTCACCACAAACTTGGGGACGAAGCTTGTTTACTCACATGCGAAAGCATGTTTCTAGTGCCGATACTGGCGCTACCATTTTTACTGATTGTGTTCTATAGGATATTAAACATGAGTTTTTGGACAATAAGCCCGCAAGATGTTTTTAATACGTCGCCAGTCGTTCCCGTTATGGTTATCGATAGACTTGAAGATGCCATCCCTATGGCTCAAGCTTTGCAACAAGGTGGTATTAATGTTTTTGAAGTCACATTACGAACCCCTGTAGCCCTGGCGGCAATCAAAGCCATTGCTGAAGCGATGCCTGATACCATGATCGGAGCTGGCACCGTCATCAATTGTGAGCAATACGATGCCGCCGTTGCTGCTGGTGCAAAATTTATCATCTCACCAGGAATGACCCCCACGCTTTTAAACCATGCAAAGCAAGGTTCTGCCCCTTTAATTCCTGGCGTCAGTACACCATCAGAAATCATGCAAGCGCTTGAATTAGGCTATCAAGAATTGAAATTCTTTTCTGCAGAAACCAATGGAGGAGCAAAAGCCTTAGCGGCCATTTCAGCACCGTTACCTCAAGTACGCTTTTGCCCAACCGGTGGTATTAATCCAAACAATGTCGCCGACTATAAAGCTTTATCTTGTGTCGCAACGGTCGGTGGTTCTTGGATGTTACCAAAAGATCTGATAGCCCAAGGTCAATGGGACAAAATCACACAATTGTCTAAAGAAGCTGTGGCACTATTGACATCATAACTTGCATAAAATGGTGGGTTTAATGATAAACCCACTTTTATTACCCTAAACTTTTTCCAGCAAAGATAGAATAACCGACATCTTGAATTGGATCTTTAATCACTTCACCCGATAATCGCGCTAATAATAACGTTGCTGCAGCACGACCCATCGCTTCACGCGGTGTTTCGATGCTGGCTAATGTTGGTGAAATCGCTTTTCCTATATCAAGTGCATTACATCCAGCAATAGCGACTTGCATAGGGATCTCAACCCCAACTTCTTGGCATAGCATCATGGCACCAATGGCCAAGTCGTCATTAGTACAAAAAACACCATCTAACTCAGGATATTGCACAAGAGCTTGCGTCATTAATAAACGCCCTTGAGTAAAACTGGAGTGCTCTTGTGTTGAAAGCACATGAACAGCCAATCCATTCTCTGTCATTGCTTGACGATATCCTTCACAACGCAATTGAGTTCGTCTATCCAATCGAGCCGCAAAGTACACAATATGACGTCGACCATTTTGAATCATCCGAGAAATGAGTTCATAAGCAGCAGCACGATGATCCAACCCCACAGCCATATCAATCGGCCGTTCCGGTAAATCAATGGTTTCGACAACGGGAATATTGGCTGATGCCAACATTTTTAATGCGCGCTTCGTATGTATACTCTCGGTCAAAATCAACCCATCAACATGATACGATAATAAAGATATGATCTTCTTTTCTTCTTCTTCAGGGCTATAACCATAATGCGTCATTAACGTTTGATAACCCGCTGGCTTAGTTATCGACTCAACACCTTGAATTAATGAAGCAAAGACTTGATTGGATAAAGAAGGAATTAAAATCCCAATCGCTTTACTACTGCGATTAGACAAAATATCCGGCGCGCGGCTTGGAACGTAACCAATATCATCAATCACTGCCGCTATTTTTTTTCGAGTTGCAGGCGCTACTGAATTTGAATCACGTAAATAACGACTCACGGTCATTTTCGTTACACCCACTCTTTCAGCAATGTCTGTTAATGTTGGACGATGTTTTATCGTTGAAGACATGAAAACTCAAACCTTAGCTGCAAGCAACGTGTTTTTTTGTGTACCTAATTGTACTTGATAACGCCTTATTACGATAATTTGAAACCAGACATTCTTTTGATATAACATGATCATACGCAATAATAAGTACATTTAAGGCACAGCTTTACTAGCACCAGTATGAAGCATATCTACCTGCATACCTATAAAGCTATAGCAGTGATAAATGAAACGATTCAGGAAGTACCTTACAACGATTAAATTGATGATTATCAGGAAATTAATTATATCGATTTGAAAAGTGCAGTCAGGCAGTACTTAACTTATTTAATAACATCCGTTGTACGGACGACAACTGCCATTTAAATTAAATAAGAAACAATACTATCTTCTTGTACTCATTAGCATCAAATTAAATAATAATTACCTCATCATCCCATACTAAGACAACCCAAATGCACACTGCTGAATATTTTATCGAACATTTAGATTTACAACCTCATGTTGAAGGCGGTTACTACCGTGCATCTTATCTATCAAATGACACTTTCGATGAGAAACGTGCTCTGTGGACCAGTATTTACTTCTTATTAAAAACAGGCGAAAGTCTCTCACTTCCATCGCTTAACTGCTGATGAGATGTGGTATTTCCATGCAGGTGAATCATTAACCATCTACATCATTGCCCCAGATGGTCAATTAAAGACAGCTCAACTTGGATTAAATATTGAGGTAGGAGAACAACCTCAGATTTTAGTACCCAAAGGACACATTTTTGGATCCGCTATGAATCAAAATGGTTTTTCTTTAGTCGGATGCATGGTATCACCTGGATTCACATTTGATGATTTTGAATTATTTGATAAAAAAACACTATTAAATCAATACCCTCAGCATGAAGAAGTCATCCTCCGATTGAGCAAATCATCAAATAATAATTAACATATAAAAAGATATTCTTTTATATTTTCATACCAATTCTTCAGTATAAAAATCATTAAAAATCACTGAACAGTATTGAATAAAAAAAAGGCAAATCGATTAAATTTGCCTTTTTATGTCATTAAGAGAGGTCATCTAACAAACCAGATTCACAGATTGGTTTATTTTTTCTTATTTTCATTAAGATAAATTTAATGATCACGGGTAACACTCCCAGTAAAATCAATGAAATTACCAAAGATGGCGAATAAACATCGCTAATGGACGTTATCTTAGATAATTGCAATCCCGCATTCACAAACAAACCAATGCTGATTACTGTGCCTAACTGGCTGATCCAATAAAACTTCATGACTTTAATCTGGGTTAACCCCATGATGATGTTAATCAACACATCCGGAAAAATTGGAATCAAACGTAAGGTTAACAAATAAAAATCCCCATCTTTTTTAATGTGGCGATTTGCGATGCTTACGTGTTTCGTGAATTTTTTCTCAAAAAAATCTCTTAATATAAAGCGACTGATTAGAAATAATCCTGTTGAGCCTAACGTGTTAGAAAACGACACCAGCGCCAACCCAAACCAAAAGCCAAACAATGATCCTGAAATCAAACTGATGATAATATCCACAGGCATCGCAATGGAAGTTAACACCGTCGACAACACAAATAACACCAACCAAGACAGTACAGGATACTGATGAACTACCTGTTGAATCATCTCACTGTGTGATTTCAAGCTGTCTAATGTCAAGAATTTCATTTGATGATTGATAACAAAAATCAAAATGAAAATGAAAACCAAAAAAATACTTTTTTTATTCACTACTGTTGATAATTTCATGCAACCGCATTCATTAATTCTTTCTTTTTATAAATATAAATTGTCGCAGGCGGTATATTCTTATATATCACTTTCTTGCGATCCAAGAACATATTTTGGCTATCCAAAAACTCTTTACTAATGGGGGATTTTAAACCATATGTAAATTGAATGAAATTACCATTAGCTTTTAACAAGCTAAATGCCTTAACTAAAATTTCAGTTGAAATATCTTTATCCATCGAACGAATCGGCAGACCAGACACAATGTCAGATACAATATCTTCATTATTATTAATGATATTATTTATAGAAAGCGCATCTTCATGGAGGCTAATATTCTTTATGCTAAGCAAACCAGCATGAAAGTTTTTATTTTTTTCAAAAACATACAGTTTCCGATCATGAAACTTTGATTGTATCTTTTTGGTAAAAACACCCGTTCCAGCACCAATTTCAATTAAAGACGTGCCATCACCTGAAATCGAATTTGCAATTTCTTCAGATAATGATTTACCACTCGGGATTAAACTGCCAACTTCACGAGGATGCTTAATATATTGCTTAATAAAAACCATCTTTCCTTTCATTTTATGTCTCTTATATATTCATACTGTATGAAATGACGATTTTATATTATCACCAGTATTATGATAAAAATATCAAATAACGACAATTTTTCTGGTTGTTTTCCCAATACCTTGGCATTAATTTATAAATTAACCAATTAACCCAAAATAAAAAACAATAATTTAACTAAAGTCACACTAGTTGCTATCAATGATAAGATCATCAATCGAATGCTTAATCACTTTCCTTTACTACTTAATCGATTTAGATTTAGAGTAGCTCTCATCAGCCTTTAAAATAAAAGGATTAAAATATTACATAAGAAAACAAACGTTATTTATATTCAATTAAATCTACAACACCAAAAACATTAATTAT
>CAMQZF010000203.1 GCA_947039525.1 uncultured Photobacterium sp.
CAGCCCAACATTCCGCAATGTCACCCGCACGGCGCGGGGTAATTTTATACGCAACGTCACGCTCAGAGGCTTTAGAAAAAGCGGCAACCATTTGCAACACGCTAAAACCATTGCCCGTACCTAAATTATAAATGTGTAGACCAGCTTCTTTTCCTTTGTATTTCAATGCCGCCAAATGCCCAGCGGCCAGATCCAACACATGAATATAATCACGGATACCAGTACCATCAATCGTTGGGTAGTCATCACCAAAGACCGATAAATATTCTCGACGGCCAATAGCAACTTGAGAAATAAATGGCATCAAATTATTTGGAATGCCTTGTGGATCCTCGCCCATTTCACCCGATTCATGAGAGCCAACCGGATTAAAATAGCGCAATAAGGTGACACTCATTTCAGGGTAGGCTTTTTGAATATCCGTTAAGCATTCTTCAACAATCAACTTACTGCGACCGTATGGGTTTGTCGCACTGGTAGGAAAGTCTTCAGTAATTGGAGTGGTGGCTGGATCACCATACACTGTTGCTGACGAGCTGAAAATCAACGCATTTACTTTCGCATCACGCATCGCTTCAACTAACACTAAAGTACCACTGACATTGTTATCGTAATACTCAAGAGGTTTTTCAACTGACTCACCCACCGCTTTCAAGCCCGCAAAGTGAATCACACCTTCTATCGATTCTTTGGCAAAAACAGAATCCAAAAACTCACGATCACGCACATCACCTTGATAAAAAAGAGGACGAACGCCGGTTAATTTTTCAATGCGATCCAATACAGTGACTTTACTGTTGTATAAATTATCCACAATAATGGGCGTCATTCCTGCTTCAATCATCTGAACACAAGTGTGACTGCCAATGTAACCCATACCGCCAGTGACCAATACGCGCATGCCGTGATTCCTTTTCATTAAAAAAATAGAGTAAACATTCTATTGCAAAATATTTTTAAAACGACTGTCATCACAAAAATAATGAAATAATGTCGTTAAATTTTAAGATATTCTTTTTAATACAGAATAATTTATTCATATTACAGTGATTCATGTTGACGTTATTATGCAGATACAGCCTGATTTTAGCCATTGTTTTACTCTCAGGTTGTCGACTCACTCAAATTAAAGCTTCGGCAGATCAACGTGAATTAGAGCAAGCTGGCTTTCAAAATCACACATTATCCCTAACTCAAGGTGGGCAAGTACATTATTGGGAAGGTGGTAAAGGGGAGCCTTTATTGTTATTGCACGGCTTTGGTGGTTCCGCAAACGCCACATGGCAAGAAAGCATGTTAGCACTCAAATCACATTACCGGGTCATTGCACCCGATTTGGCTTGGTTTGGAGGTTCATACAGTTTAGAAGCCCCTAATCTCAGTGCGCAAAGCCACATGATTGAACAATTAATGCAACATTTAAAAGTTAAGAACTACGCTGTCGCTGGAATTTCCTATGGTGGTTTTGTTGCCTACGATTTAATGGCACGCCAGAATCCCATTAACAAAGCAATCATTCTCGCCAGTTCAGGGCCTGTTTTTATGGATGAAGATATTGAAGCCTTACTAGAACGGGCACAGATTACAACCCCTGAGCAACTGTTTGTTCCTGACAATGAAATTGAAGTAAAACGCTTATTAAACTTAGTCCAATATGAACCTTTACCGATTCCCGACTTTATTGCGAAACAAATTTACACCGATTATTTTTCACAATTTAAATCGCAACGAACTCAACTCATCCAATCTTTATTTAAGGATCGAGCACGTTTACAAGCCATTGAAACAACCTCATTGCCTCCTGTATTGCTAATTTGGGGCAACAATGATGAAATTTTTCCACGAAAAACAGGCATAGCATTAAGCCGTCATTTAAATGCACCTTTGATTGTATTACCAGAAACCGGACATACCATTACTAACCAACATCCAGATCAAGTCAGTCAATTGATTCAAGATTTCTTATCCCCCACAAAATAGCAAGGGCGTGCATCGCACGCCCTCTCTGTTGAATCAAAATGAACTCAAACAATTATAAGAAAACAAATCCGACACCGATGGCATTATCATAATGATCAAAATCAGACACGGTAAATCCGTAACCACTTTGTACTTTAAAATATCCATGTAAACGCTTATGAATGGGGAAATTCCAAGTTAATTGCTCATAACCACGAGAGAAACCACTTTCCAATACGTTGCGCAATTCAAGACCGATGATGTTCTGGCCAAATTGATAATTAATAGCAACTCGCCCATAACCCATATAACGCATGATCTTTGGATTATAATCTGTACTGCCTGGAATAACGGTTCGTAACCACGGCTTAATGCTGACGGTCCACATACCATGAGTTAAAACAAAATCGGCGTATGCTCGGTTCCAACTGCGTTCGTATTCCCCACCTTTGCCATTCGACTGGTGCTCTAAACCAAAGGTAGCAGAGCGGTACACCCACCCATCGCTTAATGGTGTATTACGGAAAAAAGTCAAAAAGACTTCTGGCTGATACTCACTGTCTCTAAAATAAGCAGAGGAATCATAAGCCTGCCAATCAGAACGCTGAGTATAAGCAAAAGACAATCGATCATTGTCCGAAAACAAATTTTTGGCCAAACCGTATTTAAAACTTAATTGAAACTGAATATTTACATCGCTAACGGGTGAATTATTTGGATTTTGTGGCTCATAATAGGCTTGGTTTGGCTTATCCGTAAAATAATACGGGAGCACATAGTTGTTCAAAAATGGTGTCAGTTCAAACAACGGCAAATTTTCAGGATGACGAAGGACATTACGTACCGTTCCAGTCTCGATTGGCGTCGTTGTGATTGTTTGTGCGTAACTCGACACAGAAAAGCCGCAAACAGCGCTGGCAAACAGTGAATAAAGCCAAGTCGTTTTTTTCATCGTCATTCATTCTTTATTATTAATCGCATTATGATACTTAAATATCATAATGACTCAAACAATAGTTCCATAATGGGATTATTTATCAATTATAAATTCTATGTTAACAATATTATTAAGAATGTGTAAAAAAAAATTCAATGTAAAATTAAGAATTAATCATATATTCCGACCTAAAGCGCTCAATAAGCCTGAATTCTTACCGTATTTCCTAACTTCTCATTCCAAATACAATACGTAATGTGCTTTAGTGGACATGTTCACTATACTACTCAACCGATATTTTAATCATCTGCGAACATCTGCTATCTTTTGCTGACACTTGATAAGTTAGATAGAAAATCACACTAAAAACAATCAAAAACCGCGTAAAAAGAGCAATAAAAAGGTAAAAATAAAGGGTAGCCAATGCCATATTGTGGCTTTTTGCTTACGGAAAAAGAGGGCAAAAATAACAATAAGAAGAATCAATACAGCATCAACAGCCATTTGAATTGGAAATAAGGTATTCTGATAAAACTGGGCGTAACCAGGGCTTGTTAAATGCGTTTTTCCTGTAATGTCAAATCCCATCAAATAAATGTGTAAAAACACCACTAACTGATTAATCGCGGCCAAGATCAACGATACCTTGAGCATGCTATTTTCCTCTGAACATCAAATTGGTTTGTGTGTTATCTCGGCATAATACCTTGATAGAGATTTTAAAATTTATAACGTTCTGAATATTAACCATAGATGAATGTTAACCATATTATGCGCCATCTTTAAAATAGAGTATCCCGATCTAAGTTAACGGTGTTAAGAACTGTTTTATTTTGTTTTTCTAGCAGAAGACGGCATACGATATTGATGCCTGTGCTTTATAGCATATAACCATAACCAATTGTTTAATCTCAATATTAAAATAAACCCAAAGCGTAAAACAAAATAAAATACGAAAGCAAAGATATAACAACGTTATTTTTCATGAAAACACTACACGCATTCTATTTTTTTATTCCATTTATTCAGCTCCCACCGAAAACAAAATCCATTTTTAACCCCCAACTCCCCCCAAAAAACGCCCCATTTTAGTTTCCCCTAAGATCCACCACAATATATTGATATTAATAGGGTTAACGAGTGTTAACCCTAATACGGAATTTATTCATGAATTGAGTTGAAAACAGATCCTAAAATCTTCTTTTGTTCAACTAAAATTTCCAACATCCAACAACGCACAGATTCCGTCAACTCCTGCTCACCAGATAACAAGGCAACCATAACATCAATCTCATTTAGTTTTTTTTCCATTTTTTGTCTCCTTATAATTAAAAGTGGCAAGAAACATGCTTACTATTTAGTGAGCTAAAATCAAAAGTCGTTCTTTGAAATTCAATTAAATTCATTATGTGAATGTTTATGCAGTCAATAATACATTGTTCATTTTATTATTCTGTGATCACTATCGTCATAAAAAACCGTTTTTTATAAAAGTTCTTATATAGAACTTTAACCACCCAAAAAGTTCCGTATGAGAACCGACAGAAACGTTTAGACATATTAAAATAGTAGAAGGGCATTATATTGCATCAATCGATTAAGATTATAAAAGCCCGTCTTGATGAGCTAAAAATCACATACAGTCAACTCTCTGATTTAACAGGTATTGATGAGTCAAAAATCAAAAAACTAATAACAGGAAGAATCTCATTGACCTTAGATGATAGAGATAAGTTCTTTAAAGTAATTGGGGATATTGATGACAAATCAGAGGACACATGAACCCCGCCACTGACTGTAATGGCAATAGCGGAATTATATGCAAAATTATCGGATAAAAAGAAATGGTTAATATCTGAATTAATCTTAGAGTTTACTGATAATACAAATAAAGATTAATTCATCCTCTTAATATATCCAAAATTAAACTTATCAATTATAACTTTCATCTGACGCTCTAAATTTTTAATTATCAATTCCTTTTGTGCTTGCGGCATTGTGGTGTTCGCGTAAACGCTATTTCTTTTTTTACGTAAACGACG
>CAMQZF010000204.1 GCA_947039525.1 uncultured Photobacterium sp.
CAATTTTTCTGAGGTGCAATTTTGATAATAGTTCTCAAAGGCGAGGATATCATTAGGTTGACATTGATCGAGCTTATTTGCCACTAAGACGTCAGCAAGAGCCAATTGATCTTGGAAATTATCATTTTGGGTGTAATTTGAATCGGAAAATTGACGAGGGTCGACTAAGGTGATGGTGGCGTGTAAATCAATATAATTAGCGAAGGTTTCTGATGTCAGCTGATTAATGATTTCTTTGGGATGCCCTAGTCCGGTTGGCTCAATCAATAAACGATCGGGTTTTTGTGCCAATAATGCATTAATACCGACAGACATAGGCAATCCTGACGTACAACACATACAGCCGCCAGCCACTTCTTTTACAATGGCATCACCTTGGCTTAAGATCGCACCATCAATACCAACATTACCAAATTCATTGATTAAAATGGCCCATTTTTCATTACTTGGTTTTCGAGCCAGTAGCGATAAAATAGCCGTAGTTTTTCCTGCTCCTAGAAAGCCCGTAATAATATTAGTTGGAATTGGCGTCATCATCTGAATATCTCGTCAATGAAAATGAAATGAATGGTACTGGAAAAAAAGTATCTTGTAGAGCCTAACCAATAGCAAATGATAAAACTGGTGTTATTTTTTCATGTGAGTGTATTCATTATAGATATCAGTAATTAAATGATTTTATTTTGGTTTTTTCTTTGTTTATGTTCGTTAACGATTTTCTGTCAATCATATGGGTGTTTTTTTAGAACAGTGTTCAGATAAATTTGGTATCGTATTCGCCTTCTTGTCTATCCCTGTTGGGTACACTGTTGGAATACTGTCGGTTATGAAATGTCATTATAATGAGGTGTTGTGTGTCTCAAGGGTATGAGCCAAAGGCATCGTCAGCTTTGATTGGATGTGAAGAGTGTGGCTTAGTTGTGCCTTTACCTGACTTAGTTGAAGATCAAAAAGCGACCTGTCCACGGTGTCATCATACATTAATGAAAAGAGTGGTTCAGCCTTTTCAGCGCCCAATTGCGTATGGTGTAGCCTGTTTGATCATGCTTCTGCTGAGCATCTGTTTTCCTTTTATGTCCTTCAGTTTTAATGGGTTGAGCCAGCATATTACTTTACTGCATGCGGCAGAGATGATGCAGTATTTTAAATATGGTGAGTTGGCTTTGTTATTGGTGGCGACCGTATTAATTTTACCTACCTGTTATGTGGTTTCTGTTATTTATTTGTACGTATTAGCTGGGAAGTTTCAGAAGCTACGTGCTCAAGGTGAAGATCCATTAGCCAATCGGCCTCATTGGTCTTGGACTTGTTTATTATTTCGAACCACGTTTCGTTTACAGCCTTGGTTGATGGTCGATGTTTTTTTGATCGGTGTGTTAGTGAGCATGGTGAAAATTGCTTCTTTAGCACATGTGGGTCTTGGAAACTCTTTTTGGGCGTTTTGTGCATATACCGTTTTTTTGATTAAGACCATTGCGATGACGGATAAAGTCTGGTTATGGAAACAGTTGGTTCCTTTTGTCTCCGTTCAAGGCGTGAAAGCGGGCGATACTCACTTATGTCACAATCATGTTGATTGTCATTTATGTGGTCAGTTACATGAAATGACAGATGAAAAACACATGAAATGTGCACGTTGTGGGGCTGGATTACACGGCTATGAACCACAAAGATCGACCCAAAAATCATGGGCATTATTGATTACTGCCATTGTTTTTTATATTCCAGCAAACCTCTTTCCAATGATGTATACCGTGAGTTTGGGGGATAGCCAAGGCTCAACCATTATGGGTGGCGTTGTATTATTGTGGAAAATGGGCTCTTACCCTGTCGCTGCCGTGATATTTTTCGCGAGTATAGCTATTCCCTTAGCGAAAATGTTAGCGATAGCTTGGATGTTATTTCGCGCTCAGACCGTTAAACAGTCTACAGATCACGCTTCCATGGCACGTTTGAAGTTATATCGAATGACAGAGTTAGTGGGTCGTTGGTCTATGGTGGATATTTTTGTTGTGGCGCTATTAGTTGCCTTAGTGCAATTGCAAAATATTATGGCTATTTCACCGGGGCCTGCTGCATTGTGTTTTGCCATTGTTGTTATTTCAACCATGTTTTCAGCAATGTTTTTTGATCCTCGCCAATTTTGGTGCATGCCTTTTCAGCCCTCGTTGGAAACGGAAACTAAAGAATCGGTCATTACGGCCAGCTCACATAATGAGAAAGTGAAATTATGAGTGAAAAAAAATCCATTAAGGCAGATGTCAGTCCTGTACGTCATTTGTCAGGCATTTGGTTAGTGCCCCTAGTGGCTTTGATTATTGGGGCATGGATGTTAATCCATTATATTGACAATCAAGGCCCAGTGATTACATTGCGCCTGCAAACTGCGGCGGGTATTGAGGCGGGTAAAACTGAAATCAAAGCACGTAATGTCAAGGTGGGTGTGATCACTCATGTCCAATTAAGTAAGAATTACAATTACATTATTGCTACGGCACAGATGAATAAAGACGCCACCCGTATGTTGACGGAAGATACTTTATTTTGGGTGGTTAAACCTCGTATTGGTCGTGAAGGCATTTCAGGGTTAGAGACCTTGCTATCTGGTTCTTATATTGAGTTGCAACCTGGTGTTGGTGTTAAGAAGAAAGAAAAACTCAATTTTACCGTATTAGAAACCCCACCTGTTGCAGGGCCTGATGCGAAAGGGACTCGAGTCGTTCTTACATATCCTGAAGCAGGTAAGTTGAGTGTTGGTGACCCAGTTTTATATGAAGGGTTTACGGTTGGACGAGTTGAAAAAATTAGCTTTGATCCAAGTACAAAAGAAGCCAATTATCAGCTGTTTATTTTCCAGCCATACAATAAATTATTGCATTCTCGAACGCGTTTTTGGTTGAATTCAGGCGTGGATTTATCCATGTCTGCGGAAGGATTTAACTTGAAAATTGGTTCAATGGAGTCGTTAATCTCAGGTGGCGTCAGCTTCCGAGTACCAAAAGGATCTGATGAAGGCTATCCGATTACTAAGCAAAACGTACACTTTAAACTTTACAATAATCTTCAAGACGTTCGTGAGCAGATGTATGACCAATATTTGCCATACGTGATGCTGTTTAATGAGTCTGTACGTGGCTTGACTGTCGGTGCGCCTGTCGAATATCGCGGTATTCGAATTGGTACGGTTGAAAAAGTGCCATTGCGTGTTATGAACAGCAATGATCAAAGCTTTATCAATTCAAAAATTCCAGTCTTAGTACACATTGAATTGGGTCGTATGATTCATCATGTGAATCATAAGAGCCTGGAAGAGTTGAAAGCATCGCTGGCCAAAGAGTTTAAGTTAGGTTTACGTGCAACATTGAAAACGGGCAGTTTCTTAACTGGGCAATTATTTGTGGATGCGGAAATCTCTCCGAATAAGACCTTACCAAAAACAATAGAGTATGACGGTTATAATGTCTTCCCAACCGAGACTGGTGGATTCTCTGAGATGCAGAAACAAGTTTCAACTTTGTTGAATAAGTTTAATCAACTGCCAATTGAAAAAACTGTGACGACATTGAATGAAACCTTAGCAACCTCTAAAAAAGCGCTGGCATCAACCAATCAAATGGTGAAAGATCTGAATGCTTTACTGGATAAGAAAAGCGTGAAAAATATGCCAAATGAAGTTCGTGAGAGCTTGCAGCAGATTCAAGAGACCTTGAGAGGTTTATCGCCACAATCTGCGCCATATCATAAACTTGAAGAAGCATTAACACACTTTAATCAAGTGATGAAAGAATTTAATCCGGTATTGAAACAGTTAAATGAAAAGCCGAATTCGTTGATTTTTTCTGGTGAGAAGCCACAAGATCCGATACCGGTGGGAGGAAAGTAATGAAAAAGTGGATGGGATTAGGCTTAGCCTTATTATTAGCGGGGTGCAGTAGCGTATCTCAGCCCTCTATGCGCAGTTATGTTTTGCCAAGTAATATCGCTGCTTTGAGTGGGGCTGTGAATGCGACACGTCCATTATTGGTGGTACCCCCTGTGGTCTTATCACCATTGCTGTCTGGTAATGGCTTGGTATATCAAACTTCGCCAACTGAGGTTATGCAGGCCCAGCATAATGTGTGGGCTGAAAGTATTGGTTCACAGTTGACACAAATGATTACAGGGCAACTTCGTGTCAAGCAGCAATACTATTGGACAACGGACTTAGCGGCGAAAATGACCAGTGTAAATGCATCACGTTTAGTGATTAAATTTACGCATTTTAATGGTAAGTTTACGGGGGTCGCTCAGTTAACAGGTGAGTGGTTATTAGTCTCATCAAAAGGTCAAGTTAACGTGATTCATCCATTCTCGTTTAATGTGCCATTGGCAAAAGATGGGTATCCTGCTTTAGTGGTGGCTTTAGCGCAAGGTGTGGATCGATTAACCACTGAAATAGCAACAAGTTTATCTTTACGGTATCCTTAAAATTGGTACTGGATATTCTGAATAAAAATGCTATATGTAGGCTAATAACTTATTTATGGTCTAACATTGTTAGACCATTTTTTAAATTTAAATTTAAATTAATATGTTATTAATTTAATCTCATAGTTCAATAGTTAGGATATTTAAATAAATAGGTAGTGACTCTAATTTATTGGTAATGATGAGTCGTCAAGTTCAAATTAATTACTTTATCGTGAATTTCTATCGATTTAAATACTTTAAATAAGTGCATGATTTTAAATTTTGTCATTCAATTTGTTGAATCCAACGTTTGCTCAAAATCTGATCTTTTAGATAGTAAACCTAGCCATATGGTTATTTCAAAA
>CAMQZF010000205.1 GCA_947039525.1 uncultured Photobacterium sp.
GCACCTTCGTGAATAAAGATCACACCCGGCATTGCATCATCAGAAATCTTCGCACCACCCAACAAGGTACCACGTTCATTGTGTACTTCAATGACATCACCATCAACAATACCACGTGCTTTCGCATCGTCTTTGTTGATCAAGATGTGTTGGCGTCCACCCACATTTTCGTATTTTTGGCTCACGCTGGTGTTTGCCATTTGTGAGTGTAAGCGCATCCATGGGTGTGGGCTCAAGACTTGAACTTGCCCTTTTTTCGCATTACCTAACCATTCAAATGGTGGGATCCACGTTGGAACCGGTGGACAATTTGGTAATTTGAATCCAGCAATGGTTTCACTATAAAGCTCAATCTTACCCGATGGCGTATGCAGTGGGTTCTTAACGGGATCCGCAAAGAAGCCACCATGACGCACATACGAATCCGCACTTTTCGGTGTTGGAAGATGGGTGATACCCTTTTCCCAGAACGTTTCAAAACTGTCTGTCGCGTCTGATTTTGAATACGATTCTTCCAAGTGTTCATCCATGGTTTTACCACCGGTGAACTTATCTTGTACGTCAAACATGAAAGCAAGACGAGAGAAGATTTCATAATCATCAAGACTTTCACCAACAGGCTCAATCACTTGCTTCATGGCGTAAATTTTATTGTTGCTGTACGTACCACCAGAGCTAATATCATTACGCTCCAAAGTCGTTGTCGCAGGCAAAATAATATCCGCATAACGAGCCGATGCACACCACCACGGATCCTGACAAATGATGGTATCAATATTGTCATTCAATGCTTGAATTAATTCATTGGTGTTTTGCTGATGCGACATCAGGTTATTACCTGCGTTGTAAATCAGCTTCGCTTTCGGGAATTTCAGGCTTGCCCCATCGCGTACATAAGCCGCACCTGGGTTTTTCAACATTTCTGAAATCAATACCACAGGACAAGTCGCTTCCACTGGATTGCGCCCTTGGGATAAACCAATTGGCATACGCTTACCAGACGTTGGCATACCGCCATTACCGTAGTGCCAACTGAAACCCGCACCTTGACCTTTTTTACCAATTTTACCCGCTAATGCGGCAAAGTTGATGATCGACCAGTGAATCATCTCACCGTGTTGTGCACGTTGAACCGCCCAACCCGCCGCAAGTTGCGTACGCTTGGTCATGATCAAATCAGCAAGATCACGAATTTGTTTTGCGCTAATACCGGTGATCTTTTCTGCCCACTCAGGAGTTTTCGTGACACCGTCACTGTCACCCACTAAGTATTCTAAATACTTATCAAAACCGGTCGTGTACGTATTCACATACTCTTTATCGTATTGATCGGTTGTGTATAAGTGATAAGACATTGCAGTAAACAAAGCCGTATCCGTACCCGGACGAATATTGATCATCTCACTGCCCAAATCCTTATCGGTTTGAGTACGCTGTGGGTTGATCGAAATAAACTTAATGCCTTTCTTTGCAAACGCATCCCAATGCTTGTGCATAGAATGGTCAGCAACACGGAATTCAATTCGGTTTGTTTTACGAGGATCGCAACCAATGAAGACAAATAGCTCCGTATTTGCTTCAATATCTTCCCATGCACTTTGTGGTGAATACACTTCTAAATCACCAATTACGTGGGGCAAAATAACTTCCGATGCCCCCGCAGAATAGTCACCCGAACAGGTACTTTGACCACCAATGAGGTTGAAGAAACGACCTTGCAAAGTTTGTGGGCGGTTTAAGCCAGAATGAGACCAGCCGCCATAAGAGGAGCTGAAAATCGCTTCGTTACCATGTTCTTGAATGGTTTTTGAAATAGCAAATGCGGTTAACGCAATCGCTGTATTCCAATCAGTACGGATGAACTCTTCTTTACCACGTAAATGCGGTTTATGATCGCCAAGTGGATCTTCATAAAATGATTTTCGTACCATAGGGTACATCACACGCGTTGGTGAATAGGTACGCTCTAGAATACCTTTCGTCAGCATTTCCGTTGGGAACGGATCAACATCATTCACTGGCTGTACACCAATTAATGTGCCGTTTTTCACAACGGCATTAAAAGGACCATAATGCGTTGCGTGTGGGATAATTTGTGTGTCATCTGCAAAAACTTTCCCAGCCGGGAAAAGTGCCAATCCGTTTGCCGCAATAGCGGTAGCCACGGAGCCTTTTAAAAAATTACGACGGGAAAGACCCATAATTGAATTCCACATACCAATATAAAAACAAATATCACCGCTTGAAAAAGCAATGTTGATTTAATCAAAAATATAGATGCGGACGTAACAGTGCCGCTTATTTAAAGTAAAATTGATCAAATAATTTAAAATAGGCTACACCGATAGATCCCAATATAAATAATAATTTTTTGAGATCTGAGTTTCCATATTTGTCACACATAGCGAAAGTGTTACTAATTTGTTTTTATTTTGTTTTTCAAATAAAGCCAATAAGAAACTAAGCATCCATTGATGAGTAATGAACACTGAACCTATTGAACAAATAAAGCACAAATCCATTAATTTTTATTCAATCGCTTTCAGAAAAAGACTTTTTAGAAATAAAAATTTTCGTCAAAATACGCCTACTCGCCCTAAAAACAAAGGCTTTTTTTGATTTGGGACAGAACGCCTTAACTTTTTTCAAAAAAAAGTTGTATTTGTCATACATTTTATTTCTGGAAGAGTCATTTCTTAAATGTTAAATATGATGATTTATTACGTTAACTTTTATCTAAAAAAGCGAGTGCTGAATTACGGTTCATTTATCAAATATGTCAATATATAAATAAAATAACATCATCTGTTTATATTTGATCGTATTCCCATTCATATCTGAATGTTAACGTGTGCGGAATAAAATTTTGTCATGTCTTTATTATTAATAAAGATGTCTTTTCACTGCTGGAATAATTAAATGAAAAAGCTTTGGCAATTCCTGACAAGACCAAGTAGCAAATATTCTGTATTTGCACTTGTGATTGTCGGCGTACTCATTGCGCTCGCGGGTGTTTTCACCATGCACGAAACCATTGATTATACGTCTTCAACCAAATTCTGTGTTTCTTGTCACTCAATGCAAGAAAACTACAAAGAGTACAAGCAAAGCTTACACTTTAAAAATGCGTATGGCGTTCGTGCTCAATGTCGCCAGTGTCACATTCCAACCAGTGATCCCGTTGCCTTTTTAAAAGCAAAATTAGGCGGCATTAATGACATCTATAATGAATTCGTTACAGGTAAAATCAATACGCCTGAAAAGTTTGAAGCTAACCGTCTAGTATTGGCTGAACAAGTTTGGGCCATGATGCGTGCCACTAACTCAGCAACCTGTAAAAGCTGTCACTCTTATGCTGCGATGAATGCTTCATTGCAAACACCAGCCGCAGCAGCTGCAATGAAAATGGCAGCAGAAAAAGACATGAACTGTATTGACTGTCACAAAGGTATCGTACACGAATTACCACAAATGGCAGGTGGCTTCCGCAAGACATTTGAAACACTAGAAGCGAATGCGGCCATTGCACCAGAAGATAAAACCTTGTACTCACTGGACAGCAAAACCATTTATGGTACTGCAGACAGCAGTTCAACCGCTGATGGTCAATTATTACCTGCTTCCAAAGTCACTGTACTTGAACACCAAGGCAATATGCTGAAAGTGGAAATCACAGGCTGGCTAGAAAAATCAGGTAAAGGTCGTGTGTTAACCGAGTACATGGGCAAACGTGTATTCACCGCAACCGTTCGTGGCTCAGTGAAAGCGACAGAGAAAGTCATTAAAGAAGAAACCGATGCAACAACAGGCATCGTATGGCAGCAAGTATCGCTTCAAGGCTGGATCACGCAAACGGATATGTTGGCAAGCATCAAGCCAATCTGGAACTACGCGAAAGACATGTACGGTGCAAGCTGTAACTCTTGTCACGCAGCACCAGATCCAGCACACTACAGTGCAAACGGTTGGATCTCTGGTCTGAAAGCGATGAGTGCTTACTACCGCTTAAACAAGACCGAAGAGCGTACTCTGTTGAAGTACCTACAGAACCACGCGAATGATACAGGTGCAAAAGCACAACATTCGTAATATGTTGGTCATTGAATGAAAAAGCCTGCTGAAAAGCAGGCTTTTTTTTATTCATTAATCAAAATCAAAAATTCATGCCAGCCTAATAACTCTAATATCAATAATACAAAAGCTAATCCACCGTATAGCCATGCTTTGGTTTTATTCAAAATGTAACGTGGCATATTCGCCTCCATCATTTCACCGCTTTCTTTCAGTATAGAAAATCCGCTCTCCCCTTATTTTTTGAACTGGATCACGTATAATCTCGAGCTTGATACTTTTTAGAGAAAAATAAGAACCATGAGCAAAGGTTATTCGTGTGTTGGTTTAGTCAACCCAAAAACGCCAGAAAATGTGGGCTCTGTCATGCGTGCAGCGGGCTGTTATGGCGTCAATTCTGTGTTCTATACAGGCACACGATACGATATGGCAAAACAATTTTGTACCGACACCAAAAATGTTCACTTAAACATTCCCCTTATTGGTGTTGAAGACTTAAAAGCGATCATTCCAATGGGTTGTGTGCCTATAGCAGTGGATTTAATTGAAGGGGCAAAACCGTTACCAGAATACAAACATCCAGAACGTGCCTTTTATATTTTTGGCCCAGAAGATGGGACGTTGAAAAAAGAAATTACGGAGTTTTGCCGTGAGACCATTTACGTGCCGACTCAAGGCTGCATGAACTTAGCCGCGGCGGTCAATGTGATTTTGTATGATCG
>CAMQZF010000206.1 GCA_947039525.1 uncultured Photobacterium sp.
TTCCGATCTGATCTGAAAACATGCGACTAAATCTTTACAATATTCATCAGCATCTGTTTTCTGCTTTTCCACTCGTCGATCTAAACGGTGTAATTGTTCATACTTTTTAAATAGCTCACCATTTACTTCGCAAAAGTATTCTTCATCCAGTAACGATTCCTGCTCGGCTTCTAATTCAACCGCTAACTTGGCAGATTCAGATGCATGATAACTAAGGTTATTCAGGTGGGCAGTTAACGAGTGGATATACTTTATATCAGTGATAAACCAACGACAACGGATGCAGTTTTCAATACCATGAGGGACAGGAGCATGTAAATCCGATTGGTGGCGATTGGCTTTTTTCAGTTTTTCTCCACCATTCCAACATCCTGCTACTGCTACTGCTCCATTTTCAACGAGAGGTGAAGTATTACCGCCAGCAAGACAAACGCCGATTACTTTTTCTTGCCATCCAGCAGGGTTTCTAACTCTAAGAGCTGCTGATAGCGATTCAGCATTCGGGCAAGCGACGTTTAATCCTATCTCTTCAATCGATTTATTCGCCAGAAAAGTAATTAAACTTTCATCATCTTTATCCGTTATCTTATTTTCGGCTTCTTTCATTTTCTTCGCCATCATCACTGGCGTGACTTTGGTGTAATGCATTGTCATGATTAAACGGCTATGACCCACCAATAATTTAGACAATACAGGTGTCGGTATTTCACCGTCTATGGCATAGTAAGTAATCAGAGATACTCGTAATGAATGCAAAGGGAAAAGTGTTCTTTTCTGGTTGTTTTCATCAACAAAACAGATCTTTCTTCCATCTGATAAACGTTGCCCTTTCTGGTATACATTGTGCTCTAACTGAGCTAATAATTGTGCCCATAAAGATTCCATCATCCTGCCAGTGATCGGTAATCCTTTTTCTCGTTCAACAGAAGATGCCGCATTACGAAACAAAAAACAAATATCGCCAATTTCATTTCGTTGCACCTCCGTTTTTGTGCCTCCAAAATGTTTATATTCAAGATCATGAATGGATGTGGGTGCAGCTATTGGATTGTACTTCTCCTGCCAATTGCGTAATTTTTCCAACCAATAAAGTACATCCTCATTTTGCCAAGGGATCACATAACCACGGGTAATTTCATCTTTATTTTTATCTGCCGTTTTATTGGTATTGATATATAACCCTGACATTACATCACCAATATCAGGCGTGATAATTCGATTGAAAACACCTTTCTTCCACGGTCTTTTTTCTGAACCTTCAACAAAGACATGTTTCTCATTAGCAACCCATAGCCCACCATCATAGCGCCATGTGTCAGCTTCGCCAGAATCCAACATCCTGACTTGGTAAGTGCGTAAAGGGAGTTCAAGTTTAATATACAGCCCCACAGCTCTAACGGGAGACCACATAAGGTATAGCTTATCCCCCGCAGTATAACTGTGTAATACGTTATTAATTCTGAGTGAACGGGACTTTTCGATAACCATTTCCTGCCATACACAATCAGGATCGTGTTTATCAATATGTAATTCATCAACAATAAACCAATCACGCAAATAGAGA
Organism: uncultured Photobacterium sp.; assembly: GCA_947039525.1. GTDB lineage: Bacteria > Pseudomonadota > Gammaproteobacteria > Enterobacterales > Vibrionaceae > Photobacterium. The sequence goes on from CAMQZF010000206.1 coordinate 1,565, forward strand.
CCTGTTGGCTGGCTCTTCTCTATTGCCCATTTCCAATCTTTAAAATCACCTCTTGGTGAGGGGCACAAAATATTTCTCAATTGCTTGATATAAGAATATGGCAGTGCGTTATATACCGTTTCTTGCCCCTTTATTGGGTTCGCTTGTTTAACAAACGGGTTATTAAACATGGGGATCAAGACATCATTATCATCTGGCTGAGAGTAATACGTTTCAATTACCCAATCGATAAACACACATACCTCATTGTTTTGTCTTGCATGATAATGTTCTGATAATTCATAGGGTTTGAGAAACTGATCGTAGTCTTGGCCTTTAGTTTCAAAAAATTCTATCGGATCAATAATAAACCGAGGCACAAGGTATTCATCTAAGAATCGATTGAGTGCACCAAGAGTATGATCAACACCGTAATCTTTAAGCTTTAGCCACGTTGCAGCTAAATCTCGCCACGTATTCCAACCTGATCCATTCTTCTTAATGAACCAGTCAAATTCATAATCTGTCGATTTCATACTCTCAGCCTTTAAATTTTGGGGAGCGTCCTGTAAATAATCCATCAGGATCTATATCATCAAAACCATGTTCCATGATGGTCTTCCAACTCAATTCAACGTCTTCTCTAAATAACGAATGATGCTGCCCATCAAGTTTTTGAGTCGCTTGTTCAAGCGCAACGGAAACGTCACGTATCCCTGGTTGGGTATATACCGTTTGAGAGTGTAATGAGGCGTGATGTAATGCTTTCTGAATGATTTTAACGTTGATACCCGCATTAGACATACGTCGCCCATAAACATGTCTATGTCCATGAGGGGTGAGCCCTTCGGGTTTTGATACGATCCGATTAATTCGTGCTAAAGCTGCTTTGTAACTCTGATTAAATGCATTGAGCGTGAAAGGATTGCCAATTTTTGCTTTAGAAAATGAAATAAAAGCATAAGGATGCTGGCGTTCAATAGGTAAGAGATAAAGCAAATATTGCCGCCACAATACTGCAAACAATTCTCCCAGATAAGCTGGGAACCAATGCATTTGGATGTAATTATCACTGTGATCAACAATACGAGTCTTCCATCCCACTCTTGCTGTTCCCGTTAGCTTATTGCGTGGTACTAAATGATATTTTTCAGCAAGATAAGCAGAGCGTGTTGTTTGTCTTTTCCGACCGACCCACCGATGAGGCGCTTTACCCTCTTCTGGGTGATATAAACGAACAATAACACTGTTAGAGTTTGTGGGATCTTCAAACACATCATCCACCCAAAGATGTAGAGCATCGCTTTCTCTTGCTCCTGCGCCATGCATGAGTAATAAAATTAATTGATCCCTTAACGCTACACGAGGATCTTTAGCTTTTCCGAATCCATCAATAAATAATGGCTTAAATAATTGTTCAGGAAAGGAAATCGCATCGCCATCTGTTTTAATTACATCTTTTTTACCTCTTATTTTTCTCGCTTTCCGCATTGTTTCAGAAAGACCTTGAGGCTTAATATGACCAAGGAAGTTATATTGATTTCTTTTATGCCATGCCGCGTAATTTAAACGTTCTTGGTGGGATGTCGCTTCAGTGAAAGGATTAAGTAAGGTGGTATTTTGATTGATGGCTAACCAATCAGTTAACCCATTAAGTGCTGATATGATCTGATTAACATTGGAGGCTTTTCGGGGTAACCAAAATAAACCAGAGGGGTCATATCCTTGAATATCTATGGTGCCATGCGATAAGCGTTGAACAAAATTCAGGAATAACAGAGAGGGGTCGGAAAATAGACCTTTGTTCACTTCCATGTACTCAAGCAAGAGCTGACATGAAAAAACAACACGGTTCATCCAAGGGAGGCTTCGGTGATGTGATTCACTAATGAGGTAATCAAGCAGAGGATCAAACACACCTTGATCGGTTAGCAATATAGGCACATTCAACAACGCACCAGTATTATCAACTTTAATCTTGGCTTGCGCTTTCACTAAAGCAACCATATCCACTACCTAATAGAATGAACGTATTAGTAGATATAGTACAACTTCTGCTATTAATCTAATTAGAATAAGGAAAAAATGATCAATAACTTAATAATAGGAATTGGGGTATTAGTATAGCTTTGAGAACTATTAATATAACTTCTAGGGGATTTATGACAACTTTTGGGTACAACCAGATGGGCGGAAACCTCCACCAGCCACATCCCGGCACACACATCCCTCACTGTGGCTGCTCCCTTCCGGGCCTGACCAGGTTCACAAGTTAGTGTTGCGGGAGGACCAATAGAGGTCTCCATAGATATGTTCTTTAAGAACGGTAAGGATTGTGACGAAATATTGATAAAGATGCAAGATGTTCCGTAAAAGAAAACATGCAACCGCTGTTTTATTGTGCAAATTGAATCATCAGACTTCTTCTTCTGTTTCATCCAATAAAAACTCGCCTAGCTGCCCGCCACCTAAAATCAAAAACCACGACACTAAAATGGAACTATGTACCTCAACATTTGGCGATAATACGATGGTTGCAAACGCTAAGGTTGGTAAAATCCACGCCAAACGCAGCATCCAATCCTCTTGTTTACGACCCATCAAGTCTTGCATCATGATCATGATAGCGACGACACTCAAGCCAACGATAACTTGAGCCCCCATTCCTGCCAGTGACATTGGTAAAGCCAAACACAAGATCCACGGTAAATGACCTTCAATCGGTTTCCAATATCGCATGCAACCCCACATGAGGACAACGGCGGCCATCTGCCATAAGGTATCGAATGGACTGCCCGATAACTTACCGTCGCTTTGCAATGCCATGAGGCCTAAATTCATAGCGGCAACAATGCACATCAATAACACACCAACTTGCCACGTTCCTCGTTCCGAAAAACTGACGGCTAAAACAGGAAAGAGCATCAACACACTGATGGATAAAGCCAAAGGCTGATCCATTAAGTGCATACCAAACAAACCTAAACTCAGTAAGAAAATAAACCCTCGAATGCCTCCTGTTGGCAATAACCATAACGCTGGGATCGCCAATGCCCATAATGATAACGATTGATGGTTATAGCCTAAAACACTGGTTCCAATGATGGTCATGACACCAGTCATCACAATCAACAACACGGTATACCACATACAGATCCCTCCTTGTTGAATGACATGGTCAATCGGAAGCGGGCTCGTTAAGATACTCAAATCCGTTTCAACACAAAATGTTAA
>CAMQZF010000207.1 GCA_947039525.1 uncultured Photobacterium sp.
TACCAAAACGCTCAGCATCAAAAACAGGGGTTAACGCCGCAAAAATTTCAATCTCACAACCGTTACAACCGCCACAGTCCACACGGTATACGTAAGCAGAGCGACGAATGTCTTTCAGCAACTTCTGCTTCAATTTATCCGTTTGTGGATCCGATACGATAGGATCCGTAGCGGTGTGGGCTAGGCCCACAATCGACTTAATTCCTTTCATTTATCTCACCTTGCTCTGTTTTTTCAGGAAAATATTTGCTCGCAAAGATGTTGCCACTGTCGATCATATTTTGCTTGCGACGACACTCAGGGCAAGTTTCCAGCTGTTGACGACGCGATGCGCCCTCTTCTTCCGTTAAACCCGCTTCTTTCAATAACGCCATGGCGTAATCAATCGTCTTCGTTGGCGCAAAAGGACGCGAACAGGTTAAGCAAGAGGTCAATAAGAAGGTAGCGTCTTGGTATAAATCTTTTTTGTTGGTTACGGCCAACTCAAAGTCTTCCGATAAACGAATGGCTCTGGTTGGACACACTTCTTCACAACGACCACAGAAAATACAACGCGCTAAAGACAACTCCCAGCGACGTTTGCCATTGGCCGCGTCCGTTTCCATGATCAATGCGTTTGCAGGACAAGCACGGGTACACGCCGCACAGGCGATACATTGATCCGCATCGTATTCAGGTTTACCACGAAAATCCTGACATACTTCCATCGGTTTAAACGGGTATTTAGTAGTAACTTCACCCGCTTTTAAAATGGTTTTAAATAGCTTCAACATGGCCTTGACCTTATTTCAGTGGCGAGTTGGTACGTTCGATGCTGTAACGTTCAATTTCTTTGTACGATACGGTTTTACTCTTACCTTTCTTCGTGTCCACAATCGTCACACGGTCGGTACAGGAGTAGCATGGATCCAAACTACCGATGATCAATGGCGCATCCGAGACGGTATTGCCGCGCAACATGTAACGCAAAGTTGGCCAGTTCGCGTACGTCGCCGCACGACAACGCCAGCGGAAGAGTTTCTGGTTATCGCCCGTCATGCTCCAGTGAACGTTTTCACCACGGGGTGCTTCGGTGTAACCCAACGCAAACTTGTTCGGCACGTATTCAAAGTCTTCCGTTAAAATACCACCACCCGGTAAGCTATTTAAACCAAACTCAACGATGTTTAATGAATCAAAAATGTCTTTCACACGAACCATCAAGCGTGATTGCACATCACCGCCCTCAAAATCGTTCATGTTAATTGGCACATCTGCATACGCTTCAAACGATTGACCGTGAATAATACGCACATCACGCTTAAAGCCTGAACCACGAATCAAAGGACCCACCGGGCTGTAGTTACGTGCCACTTCTTTACTCAAGATACCGACACCCACCACACGCTGATCAATGTTTGGTGTACTTAATAACATATCAACCAGTTCAGAGAACTCTTTGCGAACTTCACGCACTAACGCAATACCGCGAGTACGTTGTTCTTTTAAGAAGTCACGACGTACACCACCGATCAAGTTCAGACCGTAAGTTTTACGGGCACCGGTTAGCAATTCCGCCAAAATCATGGTTTTTTCACGAACACGGAAGAACTGCATAAAGCCTGTATCAAAACCGACAAAGTGGCTCGATAGACCAATGTTCAACATGTTACTGTGCAGACGTTCTACTTCTAACAATACGGTACGGATCATCTGAGCGCGCTCAGGCACCGGAATCGATAGAGCCGTTTCAATACTGTTACTGTAACCCACGCTGTGTGTGAAACCGCAAATACCACAAACGCGATCCGTTAAGAAGGCAACTTCTTGGTAACCCATGCGGGTTTCTGCCAATTTTTCCATACCACGGTGAACATAGAACATACGGTAATCCGCATCCACAATATCTTCACCATCAACGAATAAACGGAAGTGACCTGGTTCATCTGAGGTAATGTGCAATGGGCCTACAGGCACGATACGATTGCTGTCAGAACCCAATTGGTTATCAAACTGATACGTTTCTGTATCGGTTGTTGGCATTGGACGCTGACGGTAATCCATCGCATCTTTGCGTAATGGGTGCATGTCTTCTGGCCAATCATCCGGTAATACCAAACGACGCTCATCAGGCAAACCAACTGGGTGTAAACCGTACATGTCACGGATTTCACGCTCACCCCAAACCGCCGCAGGGATAACAGGCGTAATCGATGGGAACTCTTGCGTTTGAGCATCCACCAAAACTTTGATAACAACCCAACTGTTCACAATGCCTTCCATTGACAATGCGTGATACACACCAAAATGGCCGTTTAATGAACGCTCATCGTTACCGAAAGACACACTCAACCAACCGCCTTGGTCGTAATACAACCATTGCATCACATCCACTAATGACGTGATTTTAACCGTTAGCGTAACTTGGTTATTCGCCTGCCACTCTTCTTCTAGAATCGCATTTGGAAATTTCTCGTGAACACCGGCTACGTATACGCTGCCCAGTTTGTCATTATTATTAAACATCATTTACTTCAATCTCTGTTTATTGCCATTGGGCGTAGAAGGAACACGGTGTCCAGTGAAACCCATGGCGATCCACCGATCGCCATGCTAAAAATAGGCACTCCCATCACGAGCCCCTTAAATCCCAACCAGATACGCTAAGAATGCCAATACAGCGATACCAAAGCCTATCCAAGTCAAACGGTGCACTTTTAGGAAACGCACACGTGCCATGCTGTTTTCTAGCAAACCAGCAATCAAAAATACGATAAACAGTTTGATCAACAACAGAACTGTTGCACCAAACAAACCCGATACCGTCAAGCTGCTTGCTTTGCCCCAAGGAATGAAAATCACAAGGAAAAACTGCGCAACGACCATTTGCTTTAAGCCTAAGCCCAACTTAACCAGTGCGAGATCCGAACCTGAATACTCAGTCACAGGGCCCTCTTGCAGCTCTTGCTCTGCTTCAGCACAGTCAAATGGCAATTTACCCATTTCAATGAAAATAACGAACGCACAAGCGATGCCCGCTAAGATCGTTGCAATCGGGAAATTCCAAGTGTGTGTTTCCATGTGTAGGCTAATATGGCCCAAATCCATGGTGCCGCAGATCATCGCCATCACGAAAATCGACAACATAAAGATAGGCTCAACTAAGATGCCCAGTGTCAACTCACGGCTAGAACCGATGCCCGCAAACATGCTGCCCGAATCCAAACCCGATAAAGAGAAGAAGAAACGGAAAACCGCAAACAAATAAATATCAGTAATGATATCGCCAGAAATCGGGAATGGAGAAACATCCGTTACGGTTGGCAATGACATGCCAATTAACAACATGCTCACCACTAGAATCACTGGCGTGATCATAAAAATCACACCAGAAGTTGCAGGAGCAACGGCTTGACGACCGAATAATTTAATAATATCGCGGTAATCTTGGAGAATGCCCGGCCCTTTACGAGAGTGCATTTTCGCACGCAACACGCGCGAAAAGCCTGTCAGTAATGGGGTGAGCAACAACATGATCACCGCCTGAATGACTGCCAATGCGATCCAAGACGCGCTTGGCATTTCAAGTCCTAACATGATTACTTCACCCCACCTACTGACACAAATAAGACCACAACAATCACAATGATTGCGTACACGTAATACGCCATCATGCCTTCTAAGCGACGACCGCCTAGCGCAGTCAACTTATTCACCGTAGACATAATGGTCGGTGCAGGATCTAACCATTTACGCAATGAATACCAAGGTGCAAACATTTGACGCATGCCCAAAGTAAACCCACCCGCAGATACGCTCATACGCTCTTCGTAAGCGTAACCACACGTCCAAGGCGTACTTGCTTGACGACGAGACAAACGCGCACATTTGAATACGGCACGTAAAACAAAAGGAACAATCAGCAATAGAATCAAAGTGATGGTAATGACAGGCGTCGATAACACTGCTTGTGTTGATGTATTTGGAATCAACAAAGCCCCTTGAGTTACTGTGATCATTGGAGCATTGATAATGTGAGCGGCAATCTCAGCGATAGAAGGCGCAATCCAAGGCGATGCAATGCCCAATAGCAAACAAAGAATCGCTAAAAATGCCATACCAATGATCATCGTTACTGGCACCTCACGTGCTTTGCTTGCCGCTTCGCTGCGCGGAGCACCTGAGAAACAGATACCATACACTTTTACGAAACACATACAGGCTAAGGCACCGGTTAATGCCAACATCACAACGGCAATCGGTGCCGCAAACGTCATTGCATGCGTGCCGTGTTTTGCCATAGTGAATAAAGATTGATAAATAAACCACTCACTCACAAAGCCGTTCAATGGTGGTAATGCCGAAATTGCAATCGTACCGATCAAGAAAACCAACGCAGTATAAGGCATCAATTTTGCCAAACCGCCCATTTTCTCCATGTCTTTCGTATGTAAACGATAGATGATCGAGCCTGCACCCAAGAACAACAATCCTTTAAACACAGCGTGGTTAAGCACGTGATAAAGCGCGCCCAATAAACCTAACGCCGCCAAGATCGGATGGTGGTTTGCCATACCAATCATGCACACACCCACACCCATTAAAATGATGCCGATGTTTTCGATAGTATGGTACGCCAACAAACTCTTGATGTTGTGCTCCGCCAACGCGTATAGCACGCCGAATACCGCTGACAAACAACCAATGGTTAATACCAAGTAGCCCCACCAAACATGGGTTGCACCCAACATTTCGATGCTGACTTTGATGATGCCGAAAATACCAATTTTCAC
>CAMQZF010000208.1 GCA_947039525.1 uncultured Photobacterium sp.
TCTACACTATAGCCTACACTCTTTCCCTACACGACGCTCTTCCGATCTATCGGGCAACCGGTTCTTATTAAGCAATTACTCATTGCTTTACTTGCTGATGGTCATGTTCTTATAGAGGGGCCTCCAGGATTAGCTAAAACACGAACAGTTAAAACGTTAGCCCATTGCATTCAATGTGATTTTCAGCGAATTCAATTTACACCGGATCTTTTACCTGCGGACATCACAGGCAGTGATATTTATCGTCCAGAGTTAGGCGAATTTCATTTTCAATCAGGACCACTTTTTCATTCATTAATTCTTGCTGATGAAATCAACCGAGCCCCTGCAAAAGTACAAGCTGCTATGTTAGAAGCAATGGCCGAAAAACAAATATCAATAGGGAAAACGACTCATTGCTTACCTCCGTTATTTTTTGTAATTGCAACACAAAACCCAATTGAACAAGAAGGAACTTATACTTTACCTGAGGCTCAATTGGATCGATTTCTTCTTCAGTTAAATGTCAGTTATCCAAATGAAGAAGATGAATTGTCAATTCTCAGATTGAATCAAACCGAACGTGAAAATACACAACCATTAATGCCTGACTTTAGCATTACATTCGATGATATTTTTACAGCACGAACAGCCGTTGATCAGATATATATAGCCCCTGAAATCGAACAATATATTGTTCGATTGGTAATGGCGACTCGAGAGCCTGAACGTTACGACTCTCAACTTTCACAATGGTTAAAAATGGGCGTTAGTCCAAGAGCCAGTTTGGCACTTAATCAATGCGCACGAGCACGGGCTTGGTTAGAGGGGCGAGAGTTTGTTATACCGGAAGATATTCAAATTATGGCGTACCCGGTATTAAGACATCGTCTTATCCTTAATTATGAAGCGATTGCAGAAAATATTCATCCGGATCATATTATTCGCCTTCTAATTTCTCAGGTTACTTGTGCATGACAATGCTGAATTTTCCTCGTTATAGCAATGGTGTAAATTTAACGGCCAAAGAGTTGTGGGTATATCAAACGACACCATTAATGGCTTGGTTACCCTCAAAACACTCAGAAAATACATTGGGAACAAAAACCAGCTTACGATTTGGTTCTGGAATGGATTATGCCGAATCTCGCCTTTATCAAGCAGGGGATGAAGTGCGGTCCATTGATTGGCATGTGACAGCAAGGCTAGGTAAACCACACACAAAAATATTTATAGAAGAAAAACACACAACACAATGCCTTTTTATTGATCTAACTAAAAGTATGCACTTTGGCAGTCAATTGTTATTAAAGTCCATACAAGTCACTCATATTGCATCGCTACTGGCATGGCTTTCAATAAAACAAAATTCAATAATGGCTGCGGTCATTTATGATGGCTATGACGTTATTTATTGCCGACCTCATACTGTAAAAGAGAATGCTCAAACGCTTATTGCTACATTACTAATGGTGTTACAAAAGAAGCGCAACAAAAATACGCCTCTTTCTTGGGAGACCGCGTTACAAAAAACCCAACGCTTTATCAAAAAATATAAAAAAGTCATCCTTATTAGCGACTTTTATCAATTGAAAGAAAAAGAGCGAAATATCATTCGCCAATGGTTTCCAACTCATACTTTGGAATTTATTTGTGTCTACGATCCTCTTGAGCAAGGGCAGACACATTACCAAGGTTCTGAATGGGTCAGTAATGATACAAAAAGTTTTCATATTGATTTTTCTAAGAAAAAAAACAAACAAATACTACAACATCAGCATCAAATTCAGCATACGCAATTATTAAAGTTTGCTCTTCGTTTACAAGCTTCGGTGAGAGTGTTCACGGCTTCACGCCCATTATCAGAACAATTACCTGGAAATAATACTGATGCCACATCCATTACCTCTGCTTAATGCCATATCGCCACCAGCACCTAATTATTCTGTCTTATTTTATATCGGTATTCTAATCTTAGGATTATTACTTGCTATGGTAACTTGGGGCATCATTTACTTTTATATCTTAAAGAAACATCAGCACAGTGCGAAACATCAAGCACTTAATGATCTCAAAGAAATTCTCTATCCAGCCCCTATTTCAGAGTTGCAAACAATACTTCGTCAAACGGCATTAAGTTACTACCAACGAGAACAAGTCGCACATTTACACGATATGCAATGGCTGATGTTTTTGGATCAAGAAAATGCCAAATCAAAGACCAAGCACGCTTCATTTGTACATCATCATACCTTGTGGCAAAAAGCTCTGTTTCAGCCTCAACAGATAACACAAGAAGAATGGTTACATTGCAAAAAAATGACCGTTCATTGGATCACAGAAGCAATGCCACCTTCAGTAACTCACACTTCGACAATATCATTATGATTGATTTTTCATGGCCATGGATGGCCTTATTACTGCCTATGCCCATATTTTGTTATTGGCTATTACCTTCAAAATCCACAACGTCCTCTTATGTATTCTTGCCCTATTTACCGGATCATCTTACACAATATCGCCCTTCTAATTATTTGACTGTTTTTTTATTAGTCGGGGCTTGGCTCTTATTGATTGGCGCATTATGTCGCCCGATTTGGTATGGAAATCCCATTGAATCGAATCCAGAACACCGAGACATGTTATTAACATTGGATTTATCTGGATCGATGGCGATTACTGACATGTGGTCAAAAAATAAAAAACAAATAAGTCGATTGCAAGCCGTTAAAAACGTTCTAGTTCCATTTATAGAACAACGCCAAGGTGATCGCTTAGGCTTAGTTATTTTTGCTAATCACGCCTATTTGCAAACACCTCTTACGTTTGATGTACAAACAGTAAAACAACAGTTACTGCGTACAGAACTGGGGCTAATTGGGCGTTCAACAGCAATGGGAGAAGGCTTAGGCGTTGCCATTAAAACATTATTAAAAGCCGAAACGCCTCAGAAAATTGTTATTTTACTCAGTGATGGTGCTAACACGAGCGGTATTATCAGTCCTGAAGAAGCCATGATGCTTGCCAAAGAAAAAAATATTGTTATTTATACGATTGGAATTGGCTCCATTTCATCATCAGCATTAGCCATGTATGGACAACATGCCTCTTCAAAATTGGATGAACGTTTATTAAAAACGATCGCCCATACCACCAAAGGACAATACTTTTACGCCAGTAATCCCAAAGAACTTTTTTTAGCCTACGACACGATTCAAAAATTACATCCAACGCAATACGCCACTCGTTATTGGCGACCACAAAAAAACCTCTTTCATTACCCATTGAGTGGTGCTCTGCTGTTTGCTTTTTTATTATCAATTCATTGGAAACGTCATTATGGATAATTTTATATTTATTTATCCTTGGTGGTTAACCGCCTCTGTTCCTTTATTTTGTTATCTCATTTGGTTTCAGAAATCACGCCGAAAAACATCGTTAATCGCAGCCCATTTATTGCCTCATGTCGATCACCACTCATCATCGATATCAAAACGTGTCTTATTATGGATAAGCATTAGTCTCTGTTGCTTTATCATTGCGCTTAGTGGACCCAGTTGGGAAACCCAAAAACAACCCTTAATGACACTTCAACAACCCAAAATCATATTATTTGATTTGGCGATGTCGCTGTATGCAAAAGATATTCACCCAAACCGACTCACTCAAGCTCAATTTAAAACCCTTGATTTACTAACACACTTTCATGATGGGCAAACCGCACTGATGGCCTTTGGGCAGGAAACCTATTTGGTCAGTCCATTTACCGAGGATACAAAAACCTTACATCAATTTGTTGAAAATTTAGACCCTAGCCTCCTGATGACGATAGAAAGTTCTGCCGCCAAGAGTCTTCAAGCCGCACTTAAATTATTCAAACAAGCCAATTACCAAAATGGGGAGATCATCATTATTACCGATGGGCTTTCTCTTAATGATATCAAAGCAAGTCAACAAGTATTAAATAGCCAACCTTATGCCTTTTCTGTGTCTATGCTAGCCATTGCAACCCCCTCTGGTGCCCCGATACCGTTACCATCCGGAAAGCTATTGCTCGATTCTCAAAATAACCCCGTTATTTTTCCTCTTTATACTCAAGCCTTAAAAACATTCATCCAGAAAAATAATGGCGTATATGTTTCATACTCGTCTTCAAATCAAGATATCCAAACTCTCATTCAATATTTACAACAATCACAACCTCATTCCACTGAACAAAAAGAAATGGCTTATCAACGCGTTAACCAAGGTGTTTACTTTTTATTCCCCATATTGTGTTTTGCCTTATTGTTATTCCGTAAAGGTTTCTTACTCAACAGTATCTTACTTTGTTGCTTTCTTTATCCTGATAGACAAGCCAGAGCAAATGTATGGACACTTCCCGACAAAGCAACCTATCAACAATGGAAAGACTCTCCAACTCAAGCAATCGCACAACAATTTGAGGATCCTGCATGGCGTGGATTTGCTTTCTATGAAACAAAACAATACCAAAAAGCAATCAAAATACTCCAGCCGTTAACAGACCAAACATCACAATACAATTTAGCCAATGCCTATGCTCAAGCAGGTGAATTTCAAAATGCTATAACAACCTATGAAGCTCTATTACAGAAGTTTCCTGACTTCAATGAGGCACGTCATAATTTGGCCATCGTAAAACAGCAACAGCAGAATAAAAACACACCGCAAACGCCCCCCTCTTCCGACAAACAGAATTCTGAATCAGAACAGTCAGAACAGTCAGAACAGTCAGAACAGTCAGAACAGTCAGAACAGTCAGAACAGT
>CAMQZF010000209.1 GCA_947039525.1 uncultured Photobacterium sp.
ATGAAGTCCGGCATACCCGCTTCTTGATGGATAGAATGCAAAGAGCGATTATCCATCAGCTCGACGGCTGCCACATTGGTTTTACTTAACGCTGTTACCGCTAAACACGTCGTTTCAATGTCTTTAAAAACAAACAGTCCCGAAGCTTTGTACTTATGATCGATAACGGTGTGATAAGTAATATCGGCAATGAAGCCTAATGTGCCTTCTGAGCCAATAAATAAATGCTCAAGAATATGAATCGGATCAGTGAAATCCACCAGCGCATTCAAAGAATAACCCGTGGTATTTTTCAAACGGTATTTATGACGAATTTTCTCAACCAAAGCGGTATTCGTTTGGCAACGTAAGGCCAAATCTTGCAATCCTTGCCATAATTCTGAATGCGTAGATTGAAATTGCGCGATACTCTCCGCGCTTGTAGTATCCAGCACAGTACCATCGGCCAAAACCACCGTCATGCCCGCAACCGTTTGATAACTGTTTTGCGCTGTACCACAGCACATGCCTGATGCGTTATTCGCGGCAATACCACCAATTTTACAGGTATTAATCGAAGCGGGATCGGGGCCAATTTTACGTTCAAATGCGCTCAAATAACGGTTTGCATCGGCACCAATTACACCCGGCTGTAAACGAATTTTTAAACCATTATCAATAATCTCATAATTTCGCCAACGACGAGTTAACATTAATAACACAGAATCTGAAATGGCTTGACCGGATAAACTGGTGCCTGCTGCTCGGAATGTCACTGGAATTTTCAACTCAGCACAACGCTTAATCACAAAAACCACTTCATCTAATGTGTCTGCTTGTACCACCAACTTAGGAGTTAAACGATAAAAGCTGGCATCCGTACCGTAAGCGTACAATAAAGTGGGATCGGTAATTAAACGAGCACGATCGATCTGATTCGACAATTGGTCAATCAGTGAAGCATAGTGAGAATCCATGACGTATCCCTAAGGCAAGAAAAGAAGCGAATGGTGTTAATGTATTTGATATCGAACGCATAAGTATATGCTGAGGGGATTTTTTGATAAACTGTGAAAAATAAAATACATTGTTTCATAAGAATGACTAATGATTAGCGACACAGAAAATCTCGTACTTTTTTACCACCTCATCACTGAAAAATCGTTCAGTAAAGCCGCTGAAAAAATTGGCATCACCAAGTCAGTCATCAGTCGTCGAATTACCCAATTGGAAAAAAATTTAGGCGTTCAACTACTCTACCGTACTACACGCCATTTGACCTTAACCGAAGCTGGAACCTTATTATTTGAACATGCACAAAATGTTCATAATTCGGTCGAAAACACATTAAATGCGATGGCAGGATTAGGCGACAAAGTCTCAGGGAAAATTCGAATCAGTGTTCCCGCTTTATCTGGAGAAATGATTTTACCCAGTGCGTTAGCCGCTTTTTCACAAAGCTATCCCGATGTGCACATTGAAATGGACTTAGACAATCGATTTGTTGATCTAGTGAAAGAAGGATTTGATTTTGTGATACGAACTGGTGTATTGCCCAATTCAACTCACATTGCTCGTCATTTGATTGATGTTAAATGGGTAATTTGTGGCTCTCGGAATTATTTTGAGAAGCACCCAAAACCTTACACACCAGAAGCGTTATTAATACATAACTGCTTGGTGTACACCTATCAAGCCTGTGGTGCGAATGAATGGGCTTTCAGCGATGAAAACGATATCCCTTATACCATAAAAGTAAAAGGCAACTTCTCAAGCAACAATAACACGACATTAAAAAATATGGCATTAAGTGATCAAGGCTTAATTTATGTACCAAAAGTGTTAGTCGCGAAAGAATTACAACAGGGAATCTTGCAGCAAGTTTTAGATAACGACGTTGCTAAATATCTGGGTATGTACGCCGTTTATCCTTATACACGACAACAACCACGCAAAGTGAAATTATTGATCGATCACTTGAAAACTTGGTATCAAAGTCAGTCCAACTCTTTTTGTTGATGCCTTTTTAGTGGGATAAGATCCAGATTCTGCCAATATTCGGAGTGGCTGAACCCTGTTTCTTGATTATGAATTCGAGCCTGCAATGAAGTATCAACTATAATCGGACAACGCCCAATGGATTTTTCCGTCGAAGGTTTCATTAATAGCACCCAGTCTTTCTTCGACCAATAATTCACAATATCCCCAGACAGCCGATCACATAAACTTGCCCAATCACTTTGAATGGGCAACGCGCCCCCAAGGCAATACCAATGTTGTAAGCGATCGTCAGGCCATATTGAAATTAATTCGGCCGCCACTTTGGTTCCTAAGGAATGCGCAATCACATTCACTTTAGCTGTTATTGGTAACCATTCCAGTAAATGCTTTCGCAATGCCCTTGCCACCTGCTGAGTATTTGCATCAACATCATGAAAATGGTTCACACCATCAACCACTTTTTTTAACATAAAGAGTGCTAATCCAGTTTTCCCTTTTCCGATAGAGTCTGTATCTCTCAATAAAGATTGCGTTAAGGTTGACGTAATATCGCCAGATTCCCACTTAACCAAATACGCATTATCTGCACCGTGTTGTTTGATTTCTCGGATTAAACGCTGTTCTTGCATGCTGTTTACCGCAGATGAAAAACCATGCAAGTATAAATGGTAAGTTACCGAATCAGATTGAGAACAAGGAATTAAACGCACAACACACCCTTACAAAAACCTCAGGAAAAATTGAATCCTAAAAAAATTAAAACTCATAATACATCGGATTCTCAGATACTGAAAAATACCAACTTCTTCCAGCAACAACGAAGTTAAAACTCAAATTATAAGTGAAACCAAAAAATAACCTTTAATGATTATGGTGGTACTAATGTTTACTTTAATCCCGATATTGACCTATGTGAAATAAGCGATCATTAGCCGAATACATATCTCCAAACTTAAACTATCGCTCATAAATATAAAGCTATTTCAATAAACATAAAGAGAATGGCGAAAATTGAAAATTACTTAATGAAATAAATAAAACAGACACAATAAAAACGAATAACCAGATAACAGCTCGGTTTCTTCCATTTCAAATTCTGTTTATATTTTTTCCTATTCACATTTAAGTAAAAAAAGAACGACGACACCAGTAAATGACTTTTCAACTTCAATAAGATCGAAATGCACCACGATAGAAAGTGATACGACTCGCAATGTTATTTTTAATAAAAGAAAACGCCGTCTATTGAACGGCGTTTTTGTATCAAATCATGTCAGCGCCAAGAGAAGAGCGCATCCTATTTAGTCAAATCAATCACCAGCAAACATATAACCTTCACCGTGTACGGTGACGAAAATTTGCGGATTTTTTGGATCCACTTCCATCTTAGATCGCATACGACGAATAAGAACATCAATGGTGCGATCATTCGGCGCTTCAACACGATGACTTAACATATTCAAAATACGCTCGCGCGTTAATACCACGTTCGGATGTGATGAGAATGCCACCAGTAATTCGTATTCGGCTTTGGTTAATTTAACGGGAACACCATGATGCGTTAACGCTCGTTTATTAATATCGAACTGCCAATCACCAAAGCGAATCAAGCTGTCTTCTTGCATTTCAACCATGGTGTCATCACGTGCTTTTTCCACTAACGCCATGCGCCATAAGAGATTTTTCACTCGAACCAAGAGTTCACGCAATTCAAAGGGTTTCGTCACGTAATCGTCTGCGCCCATTTCAAGGCCAACAATCTTATCAATACTGTCTGTACGCCCTGTGACTAAAATAATGCCCACTTCTGAACGACTGCGTAATTCACGCGTTAACATCAAGCCATCTTCACCGGGTAAATTGATGTCTAACATCACCAAATCAATGCGCTGGCTTTCCATGATTTCACGCATTTGTTCGCCACTTTCGGCTTGGCTGACGGTGTAACCCTCGTTCTCAAAATATCCAACTAGCTTGGTTCGGGTTACAATTTCATCTTCTACAACCAGTACATGATGGCTCATTGTTCTCTCTTTGTATTTAAATACAGCATTTTGTAGTAAAGGTAACACAAACCCATCCTATTCACAATCTGTCATAATTCGCCAGAGCTGTTCATGCCTTCGGTGATATTTATTCATATCCTCTCATTATTATGACGCCATGAAAATTTGATTGATTCGAGTGAGCTTGACTCACTTTCCTTTTCACATCATGGACGTTGTTATGCTCAAAAAAATTTGGAATTTCCTCAGTAAGCCCAGCGCAAAATATCCCATCATTGCTATTTTATTCGTTGGTATTGGCATCGCATTAGCGGCCTCATTTACCGTCCATAAAGGATTTGAATACACCTCAACCAATGAGTTTTGTACGTCATGCCATACGATGCAAATTAACTATGCCGAATACAAAGAGTCGGTTCACTTTAAAAATGCCTCGGGTGTTCAGGCTGGGTGTATTGATTGCCACCAGCCGAAAGATCTACCGGGCGCCGTTATGACCAAAATTGGGGCCGTCAAAGATCTTTACCATCACTTCATTACAGGAAAAATCGACACGCCAGAACAATTTGAAGCACACCGTTTAGACATGGCGCAGGCGGTTTGGACTCGCATGAAAGAAGAAAATTCAAAAACATGCAAAAGCTGTCACTCTTACGACAGCATGGATCATGAACAACAATCCGCCCAAGCCGCACTTGAAATGAATAATTTTTTTTTTCCAGCAGAAGACGGCATACGAGGTCATAGCCGGTGACTGGAGTTCAGACGTGTGCT
>CAMQZF010000210.1 GCA_947039525.1 uncultured Photobacterium sp.
TGATCTTGTTACCTTCTATCAAATCATCGCCTACAGTTTAGACTAAAAATTTCAGTTGATAGTTCAAGTTATTGTTTTGTAACAAAAAAATATATCTCCGAACGATTTTTAGC
This sequence comes from uncultured Photobacterium sp., assembly GCA_947039525.1. GTDB lineage: Bacteria > Pseudomonadota > Gammaproteobacteria > Enterobacterales > Vibrionaceae > Photobacterium. Next base: position 114 of record CAMQZF010000210.1, read on the forward strand.
TATAAATTCAATTGTAACATATTGATTTTTATAGATATAAAAATGGGACCTAATCAAATTAGATCCCAAATAAGTTATCAGCCTAGTATGAGTGAGTTATTTTTCCCAATGTTTGTGTTTTTTGAATTTATTTTTTTCTTGCTCACTTTGTTCATAGTTTCCAACGTATTGAGCTGGCATTGCTGGGCTTTTCCAGCGTCCTTGATGTTGGATCTCCGGTACACTTAATCCGGCTTCCGCCAAATCTTTTGCTGCTCCTACGCGTGGCGATTGCCCTGAAAATAGAGTTTTCCCTTGAAATCCGAGTGTGTCACTGGCACGACGCAATACGCGGTAAATTGACGAGTGGTCCATCGCATTTTCACCAACGTTACCATGGCGGTCAATGCGCCGAAAGACATAGCCATCTTGAATATCTCCCTCTATTAACCAACGCTGCAATACAGAATTGGCCAATGAGCTGAGAGATATAATGGAATCTTTCACCGTGATATGGCACTGAGATTGGTCATCGTAATACAAGTCTTCAATGAGTAGATTAGAGAGTTCGCTGCGTTTGAGCATGCCTTCAAACATGATCGACCAAATTGCCATATCTCGTCGATCTTTGATCTTGTCTGAAAGCTGAAATGTCGCTAATAATTTCTGTAAGTGGTGATCATGAAACCCATAAGCTTGCTGATGATCTCGGTGTTTTTCTAATCGCCATTGACGCATAGCCAATCGGACTTCTGTATGGAGACAAGGATCGATTTGGGCGTGGCAACGATGCATTAGACCAATGGTCACAAGGTAACGCTTGAGACTAGCCAGCTTTCGGGTTTGAGCCATTAACTCAAGATAACGTCGAACCGTATCAGGCGTTGCAGGTAGAGCTGTTGCGTGAATATTATGACAATAAATTAAAAACGCATTCCAATCGTTTTTAAACGCAACTAATGTATTTTTTGCATATTGTTTGTGAGTGAGTCTTTCCCATAATTCAATGCCATCCATAACAACATTAAAGTGTTGCATGCTTTGTATGATACGTTGCTCATCTTCAATTGCCGGAATTTGTTTTGCCATCACAACACCTAATGCACTATAATTTATTTATATAAAGAATAAACATTAAATAAATAAAAATCAAAAAAATTCTAATTTCTACTTATTTAAGCTCATTAATAATTGCTGCCGAATTCCTTGATAACAATATTCATTATTTTGAAAATGCTGAACTTGAAAACCTAAATTTCGGGCTGAATGTACATTTTCAAGGGTATGATCAACAAATAAACATTCCGATGCGGTTAATTGATAGCGTTCTAATAAAGTTTGGTAAATCAATGGTTCTGGTTTGATCATACGCTCTTTTCCTGAAATGATGCCGCCATCAAATAAAGAATTAACGTTATATTTTTCATTGAGAGTATCGAAAAAGGCCTCACTGATGTTTGAAATAAAATACAAAGCATAATGAGGCTTTAGCTCATTCAATAATAATAATGTTTTGTGCATTGGTTGCATTGAATGTTGTAAATGCTCAATAAAATCCTGCATTTTATATTCAGGAATGTCTGTCCTCGCAGCAAACTTTGGTAAGACTTCAGCCATGAGCGCAGTACCTAAATTTAAAGAGGTCCAATCTTGATGTTTTAGCACATGAATCATCAATTTCTCTTGTTCTTTGGTATCTTGTGTAAAACCCTCTACAAATTGTTTTGGGTCCCACTCAAATAACACACCACTAAAATCAAACACAACTTGGCGAATCATTGGCTTTTCATCCTGAAAATGGTTTTTATGATGGTGAATCTGAATCTATCAATGTGCAAGTCTGAGACACAATCTTATATACTGGTTTCACAGAATTTTCATACAAAGAGCAAAATAAATCATGAATGATAATAGTCGATTGGTTTTTTCAACCGAATTAGGGCGCATTAAAGAAGAAAAATCAGAGCCTGTGCGTGAGCAAGGTGATGGTATTGTTCGTATTCAACGTCAAACGAAAGGACGCAAAGGCAAAGGTGTCTGTTTAATTACCGGTGTGGATGGTACTGATAGTGAATTGAAACTATTAGCCGCGGAGTTAAAAAAGATCTGTGGCTGTGGTGGCTCACTAAAAGACGGTATTATTGAAATTCAAGGTGATAAGCGTGATGTTATCAAAGCGTTATTAGAGAAAAAAGGGCATAAAGTAAAACTGGCGGGAGGGTAATTACCTTTGTCATCGGGAATGAATACAAAGTAATTGGTAAAAAAACAGAGCGCGCTTTTTAAAGAAACGCGCTTTTCTTTGATAAAGAGTGAAGCTTGAACGATAGGAGATAATGCGTAAATTAAAAATGGATAAGATGTGGTGTTAATTTATTGCCTGTATTTCTGTCAATCATTGTTGATGTCCGTTTTCATCTCATCAGACTCCTCACGAAGAGCAATCTGCTGCAGTATTTTCGCTAATGAAGCTTGGCATCGCTGAATTCGTCCTTCATAAGCCATCATTTCTTGGCGTTTCAGTTTTTGTGCATTCAACGTGGTGCACTTTTCAATGCCTTGTTTGCGAATTTGCAATCCTGTTTCTAGCTGTATTAGCCAGTCTTTATGTTGACGAACATCTTGCTGCAATTTGTGAATGCTGTGTTTGGTGATAACAAAAGGATCCGGTTCGTTCTTTCTTACATCAGGAGCATCTAATTCTTTTTTTATTGCGGTAATTTGTGAAACAAGGCGTTCGCACCAAAATTGAATCGCTGTAATGGATGGATCTAGTTTGCATTGTTCTTGTTCTATTTTTTTTAGTAACTGCTGGCTTTCCTCAACACAGGGCGTTAATAAATAACGGTTTTGGTTAGAAAATAAACTGGGATCAAATAACGGCTGATATTGAGATCCCCGTTTTTGATCTAATTTATTTGCTTCCCATGCCAGTTGAATTAGTGTCTGATTGAGTTTGGATAAACTGCTCATGATGATTCCGATTGATCGACTGACGGATAAGGTAAGAACCTTATCAGGTTATCAAAAAGTCACCTACTGTTTGATTCTTTTTCAAGCAGAGATAGGGAAAGTTTAATGGTATACTCAGCGCCCAATTTACATAAGGCAACGGTTTAAGTTTATGGCAGATAACGTACCACACATTGCGACTGGCTCTTCTTACTCTAAGAAAAAAGATCATCAACTAGACGCATTGAAAATGCCGCCACATTCTATTGAAGCCGAGCAATCCATTATCGGTGGTTTGTTATTGGACAACGCGCGTTGGGAAACCATCAGTGAGTCCAAATTGGAACCAAAGCATTTTTATAGCCGTCCTCATCGTTTGATTTACGAGCAGATGGCAAAAATTCTTGATGATGGTGAGCCGCTGGATTTAATCACACTTGAATCGGTATTAACAAAATTAAGCATCACAGAAGAAGTGGGTGGATTAGCGTATTTGTCTGAAATGGCAAAAAATACACCGTCTGCGGCGAATATTCGTGCCTATGTTGAAATTGTAAAAGAACGCGCCATGGTTCGTCAGGTGATTCGTACTGCTAATGAAATTGCAGATACGGCTTACGACATGCAAGATAAAAGTTCAAAAGACTTGTTAGACATTGCAGAAAGCAAGATTTTTGCCATCGCTGAAGGTCAAGGTGATGACCAGCAAGGACCTCAAAGCATCCAGTTAGTTTTAGAGCAAACGTTAGAACGCATGGAAGCTTTAGTGAAAAACCCAAATAAAGAGGGCATCACTGGATTGACTACAGGTTTTCACGATCTCAATAAAAAAACTGCAGGATTACAACCTTCCGATTTGATCATTGTGGCGGCTCGTCCTTCGATGGGTAAAACGACCTTTGCAATGAACTTGTGTGAAAATGCGGCCATGGCACAAGACAAACCGGTTTTGATTTTTTCGTTAGAAATGCCTGCGGAACAATTAATGATGCGTACATTAGCGTCATTATCTCGGGTTGATCAAACCAACATTCGTACGGGTAAGTTGGAAGATCCTGATTGGGCTCGAGTGACGATTTCAATGGGCAAATTAATGGAGAAAAATAACATTTTCATTGATGATAGCTCTGGTTTAACCCCGACGGAATTACGAACTCGTGCTCGACGTGTCGCGCGTGATAACGGTGGGTTAAGCATGATCATGGTGGATTACTTGCAATTAATGCGCGTGCCTGGATTAAGTGAAAATCGTACTTTGGAAATTTCAGAAATTTCTCGTTCATTAAAAGCGTTAGCCAAAGAATTGAAAGTCCCTGTTGTTGCTTTATCTCAGTTGAACCGTTCGTTAGAGCAGCGTGCAGATAAACGCCCAATTAACTCGGATCTTCGTGAATCTGGAGCAATTGAGCAAGATGCTGATTTAATCATGTTTATTTATCGTGACGAGGTGTATCACGAAGATTCTGCGTCAAAAGGAATTGCGGAAGTGATCATTGGTAAACAGCGTAATGGTCCGATTGGTAAAGTAAAGTTGACATTCCAAGGCCAGTTCTCACGTTTTGATAATTATGTTGGTGAACAAGATCTTGATGAGTAACTGTTAATTTTATGAGTTTACTT
>CAMQZF010000211.1 GCA_947039525.1 uncultured Photobacterium sp.
TTGAACCCCGACCACTATAATGGCGCAAGTCTGTTAGGATTACGGGGAATTGTGGTAAAGAGCCATGGAAGTGCTGACGTTACTGCTTTTACCAACGCGATTGGTCAAGCAGTCTATGAAGTCAAACGGCAAATCCCAACCAAAATAACCGATCGTTTGGAAGCGGTTTTACTCGAGAGGCCTTATTAGTCTTCATGTATAGCAAAATTTTAGGTACAGGCAGCTATCTGCCTGCGCAAGTGCGTACGAACGCAGACTTAGAACGTATGGTCGAGACCAGCGATGAGTGGATCGTATCTCGTACTGGCATTCGTGAGCGTCGTATCGCCTCAGCGGAAGAAACCGTCGCCTTCATGGGTCATAAAGCTGCATTAAATGCCATTGATATGGCCGGTATCGATAAAAATGATATTGATTTAATTATTGTTGCTACCAGCAGTGCCAGTCATGCCTTTCCTTCCTCAGCTTGCCAAGTTCAGGGGTTATTGGGAATTAAAGGTTGCCCTGCTTTTGATTTGTCTGCGGCATGTTCTGGCTTTGTTTACGCGTTGAGCGTTGCTGATCAGCATATTAAAACGGGTGTTGCGAAACACGTTCTCGTGATTGGTTCCGATACTTTATCCCATTGTTGTGATCCAACTGATCGCTCAACCATTATTTTATTTGGTGATGGTGCGGGTGCTGTTGTGTTATCGGTAAGTGAAGAGCCAGGGATTCTATCGACCCATATTAATGCAGATGGTCAATTTGGTGATTTATTGAGCTTAGCCATTCCTGGATATGGCGTTGAATTCTCGGATGACCGCTGGTTGACGATGGCAGGTAATGAAGTTTTTAAAGTTGCCGTAACACAATTGTCTAATTTAGTGAAAGAAACACTCGAAGCCAATAATATGGATAAGACCGAATTAGATTGGTTAGTGCCTCATCAAGCCAATTTACGGATTATTTCTGCGACTGCACGTAAACTCTCCATGTCAATGGATCGTGTTGTAGTGACTTTAGATCGTCATGGTAATACCTCTGCCGCTACTGTTCCGACAGCGTTAGATGAAGCCGTTCGTGATGGACGCATTCAACGTGGTCAAACGTTATTATTAGAAGCGTTTGGCGGTGGTTTTACATGGGGTTCAGCGCTCGTTAAATTTTAATAATTGCTTAGTGAATAAAAATAAGCCGTATTATTTATAAGGATTTTTTAGATGTCTAAATTTGCAATTGTTTTCCCTGGTCAAGGTTCTCAATCTGTTGGAATGTTAGCAGAATTAGCAGAGCAGTTCCCTATTGTACAAGAAACGTTCGCTGAAGCATCAGAAGCATTAGGTTATGATTTGTGGGCATTGGTTCAAAATGGACCAGCTGAATCGTTGAATGAAACTTACCGTACTCAACCTGCTTTATTAACATCATCAGTCGCGATTTGGCGTGTATGGCAACAACAAGGTTGCGCTCAGCCTGAAGTATTAGCAGGTCATAGTTTGGGTGAATATTCTGCCCTAGTTTGTGCTGGTGTGATCAGTTTTAAAGATGCGGTTAAGTTGGTCGAATTACGTGGTCAGTTAATGCAAAAAGCGGTACCTGCAGGTGTTGGTGCTATGTCTGCCATCATTGGTTTAGACAATGAATCGATTGCAAAAGCGTGTGTTGAAGCAGCTGAAGGCCAAGTTGTCTCACCGGTTAACTTTAATTCACCAGGCCAAGTTGTTATTGCTGGTAATAAAGAAGCGGTTGAGCGTGCGAATATTTTGTGTAAAGCGGTAGGAGCTAAGCGCGCATTACCATTACCAGTATCCGTGCCATCACATTGCCAATTAATGAAACCCGCTGCCGATGAATTGGCTATTGCTCTAGAAAGCATCACGTTTAATACACCGATTTTGCCAGTGATTAATAACGCAGACGTTGAAACTGAAGTGGATCCTGAAGCGATTAAGTTTGCATTAGTGAAGCAGCTTTATAATCCTGTACGTTGGACTGAAACCGTAGAGCGTATGGCGGAAGAAGGCATTTCATTATTAATTGAAATGGGCCCAGGTAAAGTTTTAACTGGCTTAACTAAGCGTATCGATAAATCATTAGACAGTATTGTCGTGAATGATTCAGCTACATTAAACGCAGCAAAGTAATCAAATACATTGCTTTCTTGATGCGTAATAACGATTAAGAAACAAAAAGGAAAAAGCATGAGTTTACAAGGTAAAGTTGCATTAGTAACTGGCGCAAGCCGTGGTATCGGCCGTGCAATTGCTGAAAGCTTAGTTGCACGTGGTGCAACTGTAATTGGTACTGCAACGAGTGAAAGTGGTGCTGAAGCAATCAGTGAATACCTAGGTGAAAATGGTAAAGGTTTAGCACTAAATGTGACTTCTCCTGAGTCAATTGAAGCGGTCCTTGGACAGGTTAAAGCGGATTTTGGTGATATCGATATTTTAGTTAATAATGCCGGCATTACACGCGATAATCTGTTAATGCGCATGAAAGATGATGAGTGGCAGGACATTATTGATACTAACTTAACGCCAATTTTTCGTCTGTCAAAAGCCGTATTACGTGCAATGATGAAAAAGCGTCATGGTCGTATTATTAATATTGGCTCTGTTGTGGGTACCATGGGTAATGCGGGTCAAACGAACTACGCAGCAGCAAAAGCAGGTTTAATTGGCTTTACTAAGTCAATGGCTCGTGAAGTCGCTTCTCGTGGCATTACGGTAAATACCGTTGCTCCAGGTTTCATTGAAACTGACATGACAAAAGCGTTAACTGACGATCAACGTGCTGCAACATTGACGAACGTACCTGCTGGTCGTTTGGGCGATCCTCGTGAAATTGCTGCGGCTGTGACTTTTTTAGCATCAGACGATGCGGGTTATATTACGGGCGAAACATTGCACGTTAACGGCGGGATGTATATGATCTAGCCACAAAATTGCATTTATCAATGACAAAGTTCAAACTCTGCCTGTTTTGAGGGCATTTCGTGGTTTGACCAGCATTGTTAACCTTGCAACTTTTGTCGTAATGAATACACTACAGCTAAGTCGCATTAGCGAATTCTTGTTAAGGAAATGAATTAGTATGAGCAACATCGAAGAACGCGTAAAAAAAATCATCGTTGAGCAACTAGGCGTAGACGAGTCTGAAGTTAAAAATGAATCTTCTTTCGTTGACGATCTAGGTGCCGATTCTCTAGATACAGTTGAACTAGTAATGGCTCTTGAAGAAGAATTTGATACTGAAATTCCAGACGAAGAAGCTGAAAAAATTACAACAGTTCAATCAGCGATTGACTATGTAGTTGGCGCGTCTAAGTAATACCGAACTCCCCTAGGCGGTCTTCATGACCGCCTGATTGTTTCTGTCTATTTATTTTTTATTCTTTTGTTCTCCGGAGAAATTCATCGTGTCAAAGCGTCGTGTAGTTGTGACTGGACTGGGTATGCTGTCGCCGGTTGGCAATTCAGTTGAATCTTCATGGAAAGCATTGCTTGCTGGTCAAAGCGGCATTGGCTTAATCGATCATTATGATACGACTGACTTTGCGACTAAATTCGCCGGTCTCATCAAAGATTTTAACTGTGAAGAATATATGTCGAGAAAAGACGCTCGTAAAATGGATTTATTTATCCAGTACGGCGTAGCTGCAGGTATTCAAGCATTTAAAGACTCAGGTATCGAAGTAACAGAAGAAAATGCCCCTCGCATTGGTGTTGCTGTTGGTTCAGGCATCGGTGGCTTAGGGCTTATTGAAGCAAACCATGTCACATTAATGGAAAAAGGTCCTCGTAAGATCAGCCCATTTTTTGTTCCGTCGACAATTGTTAATATGATTGCCGGTCATTTATCCATTATGCATGGTTTACGTGGTCCAAATATCAGCATTTCAACAGCGTGTACAACAGGCCTTCATAACATTGGTCATGCTGCACGTATGATTGCGTATGGCGATGCAGATGCAATGCTAGCGGGTGGTGCAGAAAAAGCATCAACACCATTAGGCATGGGCGGTTTCTCAGCAGCCAAAGCATTGTCGACTCGCAATGATGATCCACAAAGTGCTTCTCGTCCATGGGATCGTGACCGTGATGGTTTCGTTCTGGGTGATGGTGCTGGTGTTGTTATGGTTGAAGAGTACGAGCACGCAAAAGCACGTGGTGCGAAGATCTACGCTGAAATCGTTGGCTTTGGTATGAGTGGTGATGGTTACCACATCACATCACCAAGTGCAGATGGTTCTGGTGGTGCATTAGCTATGGAAGCGTGTATTCGTGACGCAGGCATTTCTGCTGATCAAATTGGCTACATCAACGCCCACGGTACTTCAACACCTGTGGGTGACTTAGCTGAAACCATCGGTATTAAGCGTGCGATGGGCGATGCGGCTAAGCATGTTATGGTTTCTTCTACCAAATCAATGACAGGTCACTTATTAGGTGCTGCAGGTTCTGTTGAAGCGATCATCACAGCATTAAGTCTAGTGGATCAAGTGGTTCCACCAACCATTAACTTGGAAAATCCAAGTGAAGGTTGTGATTTAGATTACGTTCCAGGTGAAGCACGTCAAGTGAAGATGGAGTATGCATTGTGTAACTCTTTCGGCTTCGGTGGTACTAACGGTTCGTTACTGTTTAAGAAAATCTAAGTCT
>CAMQZF010000212.1 GCA_947039525.1 uncultured Photobacterium sp.
TGAGCGTTGTAGCCAAATCCCTTAGGGGTACCAGCCAGAGCTGTCATTGGAATGCTTGTAACGAGGAAGGCGAGCAAAGAGAAGAAAACAAGACTTTTCATGGTTCAAACCTCACGAGGTTTTGATGATTGGAAAAGGCGTTCCAATCATCAAAAGAGGCACTACCACAATGTTACTTATCCCACCATAACACCCCATTTGTAGCACCGAAATAATCAAGTGACTTTCAGCTCAAAAACAAAAGAAACTAAGTGAGATAAAAGTCATAACAGCACATTATCTATCCTTAAACGATTTTAGATCTATCTAACCAGTTAAAAGAAGAAGTGGAACTGAATGAGTCATCGAAAAAAACATATTTATTATTGATGGTTTTAATTGTAGGAGAGGATTCGAGATAAGATTGTCAAAATGGTAAAAAATAAACCCGTATTTTCATGCAAAATGCGAATAAAGAAGTAACCTGTTTATTTTAATCGTATTATTTTTTCCGTGTTTTTTTCATATTAAAAATACGATGTTGCATTTTGAGAAGAGATCCTTATCTAACTCCTCTCCAATCGCAATGACATTGTCAGGATGACGCCGCCAGCAAAAGGAATGAACATGGATATATGGCATGAAAATCGGCTATGGACTGCAAACTTCCCTTTAAGCCGGAATATGATTCAACTTAATGGGCGTATGAATATCATTAAATTAAATAATGGTGACCTACTCATTCATTCTCCCAGCGAATTAACCGAAAACTTAAAACACAGCCTAACAACATTAGGAGTGGTTCGTTATATCGTTTCTCCTAACAATCGCAACCACATGTTTTTATCCGATTGGTGGATCACCTTTCCAGATGCTTATTTTTTTGCTCCACCAGATCTTGCCCAACAACGCCCCGATCTTCGATTTGATGGCATATTAAATAGCGCACAAGGAACACCTTGGCAGAATGAATTATTACAAACCCCTTTACGCAGTCACGACAGCCACACAGAGATTGTTTTCTGTGATCCACATTCCCGTACTCTATTACTCGGTGATACATTAACGTGGCTTAACCATACTCACCATCTCCCAACCTTTCTCTATGCTTTACTGAATGGCTGTTATTTTTCGCCCAACATGCCAAAATATAGACAGTTATCCGTAACGGATCATCAACGACTACGTGAATCCATAGTAGAGATTGCCCAATGGCCCTTTGAACGTATTTTACTGTCTCATGGCAGTGTTATTCATCAACATGGTAAAGAACACTTCTTAAATGCCTTTGCTTGGCTACTCAATGGAAAACTGCTTCCGATTCCATCGAAATAACACTCAATATAAACATCGCTTGGTTCTCGTATTCATTAATACAGTTCCAAGCGAATTCCATAAAAATAAAGCATGTTTATCTTCATGTTTCCATTCTAAAAATAACCATATCCTTTACTCTAAAAAAGAGGATAATCTTTTCATTTTAAAACTAAAGTTATGACATATTTACTGCTCATTTTAGCCACCATGTTCTGGGGCGGAAATTACATCGCAGGAAAGTTACTGGTTCATCGAATTGATCCTATTATGCTGACTGAAATACGATGGCTATTAACAGCCTTATTACTTTCAATCCTTTATCATAAAAAAGTGGTAAAAAATTTATCCATCATTAGACATAATTTTTTCGTTCTGTTTTTATTAGCCTTTCTTGGTCAAGTATCTTTTCCTGTCACCTTATACGTTGGCTTACAAACGACAACCTCACTGAATGCGGCAATTTACATGGCAGCAACACCAGCCATCATGATATTAATGAATTTTATCTTTTTCAGAGAAAACATCAGTCTTAATAAAATATTTGGGGTTTTGTTAAGTACGATAGGTGTATTATTTGTGATTACAAAAGGCAACTTTAATTTAAGTAATACCTTTAGTCACATTAATACAGGTGACATTTGGGCAATGGTTTCCGCTTTTAGTTGGGCGATGTATTGCGTTTTGCTTCGTAAAAAATCCAAAGAGCTTGATGGACAATCTTTTGTTACTGTATCAGCCATTATTGGGTCAATCATTCTTTTACCCATCTTGTTCGCTACACATCGATTCCCTACCGAAGCAACATTAGATGGTTATTTCCATATTAATACACTGTTAGGCATTCTTTATCTGGTGATCTTTCCATCATGGCTGGCTTTTGTATTCTGGAGTAAAGGGATGCATGAAATTGGTGCAACCAAAGGCGGAATTTTCACCCATTTAATCCCTTTATTTGGCGGAACATTTTCAATTATATTCTTAAACACACATCTTCATTTTTACCATGTGATCAGTGTTATCTGTATTGCCTGCGGTATTTATATTTGTACAAAAAAACAAAACGTATAATTTGAAATTCACATGGCATAAAATCGCATATGCCATGTGATATTTTTACCCAATATCTAAGCTTCTCATTAATCTATTTCATCAAATATAGAACGATCAATAAGAATAAAACTTCATTACTGTTTCTAAATGATCATTAACCCAATGTATTTTGAGTAACGCTAACGCCTTTAATTTGAGCAAATAACACATCACCCACCTTTAATAATAAATCGTCCACTGCCCATGGCGTGATATTTGCCCACAGTACGACTTTTCCAACTTGAAGCGTCACCGTTACAATCTCCTTAGTTTCAGAGCAATCCAACCCCACCACCATCACTTGAATAATATTACGAATGCTGGTTTGTTCTGAACGTTGACGAGTAAGAGACACATCATTAGCGTAAATACGAATTCTGAGGTATTGACCAATATCAGAAAAAACGCCATTGACCCACAATGACACTTGAGAGTCTAACCACACTTGGGTTAAAGGATATTGAGGATGTTGTTGCCCCATTTTGACGGTTAATAATGCACTTTGTGCTTCAATTGGGATCCACGGCCGCATTTCAGAAGAGCCCCATACATCGGCAATGGATCCAGATACGACAACTTTGCCTTGGTGCAACATCACCATATGATCCGCCAATCGTAAAATCTCATCCAAGCTGTGAGTGACATATACGATTGGAATTTTAATCTCTTGAGCGAGTCGATCCAAATAAGCAATCAATTCTTTTTTACGAGGTAAATCTAACGCCGCTAAAGGTTCATCCATTAACAACATATTAGGATGACTCAGTAACGCACGACCAATCGCCACACGTTGTTTTTCGCCCCCCGATAACGCATTTGGATAACGATTTAATAACAGTCGAATACCAAGTAAGTCGACAACATCATCAAAATACACCGGATCAAACGATCGCATGCCATATTTTAAATTACCTAACACCTTATAATGCGGAAACAAACGAGCATCTTGAAAAACATAGCCAATACGACGCTTCTCTGGTGGTAAATTAATTCGTTTCAGATGATCAAATAAAACGCACTCACCCAATTGAATACAACCGGTATCAGGCCGAGATAACCCACTCAAAGCATTAATTAAGGTCGTTTTCCCCGCACCAGAACGACCAAAAATGGCACTGATGCCAGTACTTGGCAATTGAATGTCCACATTCAATGCCATCTCACCCAATTGTTTCGTCATTTTTATATTTAACATTAGCTTTCCAATCGGCGGCGAGCTGAACGTGATAACCACTCAGAGGCAATTAAGGAACTCAATGCAATCACAATCGCAATGGCACATAACCGCGCTGCTTGATCTTCGGCTCCGGGCGTTTCAATAAACGAATACATCGCCAAAGGAATGGTCTGGGTTTCACCTGGAATATTGGACACAAACGTAATCGTTGCACCAAACTCCCCCAAGGCACGAGCAAAAGCCAATACCGATCCCGTTAAAATACCAGGCACAATTAAAGGCAACGTAATCGTAAAAAACACTTTCCAAGGCGATGCGCCCAAAGTACGCGCCGCTTGCTCCAATTTTTGATCGACATTTTCAATCGCCAAACGAATCGATCTCACCATTAATGGAAAAGAAACCACCGCCACAGCCAATACTGCCCCTCGCCAACTAAAACTGAAGGTGAAATCGAACCACTGATACAACCAACGCCCTATGAACCCTTCTCGCCCCATCGACAACAATAATAAATAGCCAGTGACGACAGGGGGTAATACCAAAGGTAATTGAATAAATCCATCTACCAGCGACTTACCAATAAATTGACAGCGAGCCAATACCCATGCGCATAAAATACCCAAGGGCAAACTGCATAACATCGCAACCCCAGAGACTTTTAAGCTCAAGGTTAACGCTTGTAATTCATAAGACGTTAGAAAACTCACTTCACACCAAACCCATATTGTTGAAAGACGGTTTGAGCTGCGGGCGATTGCAAATATTGATAAAACTTCTGTACGATTGGTGTGTTATGCCCTTTCACCATCGCCATTGGGTATTGAATCGGCGTATGGCTCGCATTCGGTAATTCAGCCACAATCTTCACTTTATGAGCAATCAACGCATCGGTCTTATACACAATGCCTAACATGGCTTCACCATTTTCCACTAGCATCAATGCTGAGCGCACATTGTTTGCTGGCGCTAACAAAGGTTCCGCTTTCTTCC
>CAMQZF010000213.1 GCA_947039525.1 uncultured Photobacterium sp.
CCGTTTATGACATTTCATGGCATAGGGCGGTGGATGCGTGTTTTTATTACTGAATGATTTTTGCTTAATATCTTTGTGTTTTGATTCTGCTTTTTTTCAATGTGACTGAATCTTGCCTTCTTGATCCGGAATCACAAGGTATTTTCTGTGATTTCGGTTATAATTCTCGGTAACTTACGCGTGAAAAGAATGTCATGAATCAATATTTAGCTATTACTGCCCGAGGGCTTGAAAATCTCCTTGCCGAAGAACTGCAACAATTTGGTGCTGAGGAAATCAAAGTTGTGCACGCTGGTGTACGCTTTAAAGCCGAACAAGCCACGGCTTATCGTTGCTGTTTATGGACGCGTACTGCATCTCGTATTATTCACGTATTGGGTGAATTTTCAGTTCGTACCGACTTAGATTTGTACCTTGGCGCAGTCACCATTGATTGGACTCGTTACTTCTCAAATCGTACTCGTATTATTGTCGATTTTAACGGCACGAACGATGAGATTCGCAACAGCCAATACGGCGCAATGAAAGTAAAAGATGCCATTGTTGACCGCTTTACCAAATCCGATTTGGCACGTCCAAACATTGACCGTGAAAACCCTGATTTGCGTATTCATGCGCGTTTGCACGGTGAAAACTGTTTATTGGGCTTGGATATGGCTGGTAACGCCTTAAACCAACGTGGTTATCGTAACCGCACTGGTTTGGCGCCACTGCGTGAAACACACGCTGCAGCACTTGTTATGAAGAGTGGTTGGAAGCCTGAACAAAACCTATTAGATCCAATGTGTGGTTCTGGTACGATTTTGATTGAAGCTGCGCAAATCGCCGCTAACATTGCGCCCGGTGCACAGCGTACACGCTGGGGTTTTGAGAACATCAAAGATTTTGACCAAGAAACATGGTTAGAAATGTTGTCTGAAGCCAAAGTGCAGGGTCGTCGTGGTGTGGGTAAGGTAACCGCGCGTTTCTTTGGTTATGATGTGGATGAAAATGTGCTACGTGTGGCGCAAGAAAATGCGCGTCGTGCTGGTGTAGGGGCATTGATTGATTTTTCTTATCAAGATGCCTCTCAGTTAACGGCACCAGAAGACTTTAACCATGGCATGATCATTTCTAACCCACCATACGGTGAGCGTTTGGGTACGACGCCTGAATTGGTTAATTTATACACTGCCTTGGGTAATCGTTTGAAGTTAGCGTTTGTTGGCTCAACCGCTTGTATGTACTCAGGCTCTAATGAATTATTAAGTTGTTTGCGCATGCGTGCGGACAAGCAATTTAAATTGCCAAATGGTGCAATTGATTGTGTGATGAAGACCTACCTGATTACGGGTGGCGGCGTTCGTCAAGCAGAAAATGGTGGCGAAGCGGTTGTTGAAGAACAGCAAGTGGCACCCGATTTTGCAAACCGTTTGAAAAAGAACATGGCTAAGCTGGGTAAGTGGGCGAAAAAAGAAGGCATCGAATGTTACCGTTTGTACGATGCTGATTTACCTGAATACAACGCTGCAATTGACCGTTACCAAGATTACTTAGTGATTCAAGAATACGCGGCACCAAAAACCATTTCAGAAGAATTGGCTCGTCGTCGTATCATGGATATCTTGCGTGCCACGATCCAAGTAACGGGTGTAGACAGCAACAAAGTGATCTTAAAGGTGCGTGAGCGTCAGAAAGGCAAAAACCAATATCAAAAGTTGGCTACCGCCCAACACAATATGACGGTACAAGAGTACAACGTGAATTTAGAGGTCAACTTATTTGACTATCTGGATACGGGTTTGTTCTTGGATCACCGTATTACTCGTCGTAAATTAGGTCAAATGGCCGCAGGCAAAGATTTCTTAAATCTGTTTGCTTACACAGGCTCTGCGACAGTGCATGCGGCAGTGGGTGGTGCAAAATCAACGACAACCATCGATATGTCAAATACCTACTTACGTTGGGCGCAAACAAACATGGCGTTAAACGGTCAAGAAGGGGATCAACACGAATTCGTTCAAGCGGACTGCATTCAGTGGCTGCAAGAAGCCGATGGTGATTTTGATTTGATTTTCATCGATCCGCCGACGTTCTCAAACTCAAAACGCATGAAAGAAGTCTTTGACGTTCAAAATGATCACATCATGCTATTGAGTAATTTGAAGCGTATGTTGCGTCCAAATGGTCAGATTGTATTCTCAAACAACAAACGTCATTTTAAGATGGATTTTGATCAGTTAGCCAAAGTGAACTTGAACGCAGAAAATATCTCGGAGCAAACGCTGCCGTTGGATTTTGCGCGCAATAAGCACATTCATAATTGTTGGATCATTACCCACAAAGAAGACTAAGGAATTTATTTGTGATCACGCTCTACAGTACGGCAGGATGCCATCTTTGTGAGCAAGCGTATGCTTTGCTTAGCACATTGATAGTGCCTGAGCGTATTCATATCGTGGATGTCAGCGATGATGATGACCTATTTCATCGCTATGGCACTACCATTCCCGTTTTATCTTTGCCATCCTCGTATGGCTCGTCTGAACTTGGTTGGCCTTTTGATAAGGCTGACCTTGCACAATGGTTAATCAATCATGGCTTTAATTAATATTAGTAATGCGCAATTGGCGTATGGCGATCATCCTTTATTAGATCGTGCCGAATTTGTTCTTCAACCTAATGAACGTGTGTGTTTAGTGGGACGTAATGGTGCCGGAAAATCAACGTTGATGAAAATCATCGCCGGCGAAATTTTTCTGGATGATGGTAGCATTCAACGTCAATCAGAATTAAAAGTGTCACGTTTGGAGCAAGATCCACCGCGTGATGCAACCTGTTCTGTTTTTGATTTTGTGGCAGAAGGTTTAGCGGAGTCTGGGGATGATTTACGCGAGTATCACCATTTATTGGATTTGATCATGACCGATGCGTCTGAAGCCAATTTCAATAAATTAGCTCGTGTACAGAGTAAATTGGATCACGCAAATGCGTGGCAATTAGAGTCTCGCATTACCCAAGTACTTGAACAGTTAAAATTGAATGCAGAAACGTCATTATCGGATTTGTCCGGTGGTTGGCAGCGTAAAGCCGCGTTAGCGCGTGCGTTAGTGTGTGATCCTGATATTTTATTATTGGATGAGCCAACGAACCACTTAGATGTGGCGACGATTGAATGGCTTGAAGGTTTCTTAAAAGACTTCCGTGGTTCGATTATCTTCATATCGCACGACCGTGCTTTCATTCGCTCAATGGCAACGCGTATTCTTGATTTGGATCGCGGTAAATTGAACTCTTTCCCTGGAGATTACGATAAGTATCTTGATGGAAAAGAAGAAATGTTACGTGTCGAAGCGGAACAAAATGCTGAGTTTGATAAGAAGTTAGCGCAAGAAGAAGCATGGATTCGTCAAGGTGTGAAAGCACGTCGTACACGTAACGAAGGACGTGTGCGAGCATTGAAGCAATTGCGTATGGAACGCAGCGAACGTCGTGAAGTTATGGGTAAAGCAGATATGCAACTTCAGGATGGCAGTCGTTCTGGTAAAATTGTATTTGAAGCGAAAAATATTCATTACGCTTACGATGGTGAGCCAATCGTGAAAGATTTCAGCTTTAATGTCATGCGTGGTGATCGCATCGCATTAATCGGTCCAAACGGTTGTGGTAAGAGTACCTTACTAAAAGTGATGTTGGGTCAATTGGAAGCGACATCAGGCGATTTCCATTGTGGTACAAAACTGGATGTCGCGTATTTTGACCAATATCGTGAAATCTTGGATCCAGAAAAAACCGTTATGGATAACCTTGCTGACGGTAAGCAAGAAGTCACCGTAAACGGTGTGACGCGTCATGCGCTTGGCTATTTACAAGATTTCTTATTCCACCCTAAACGTGCTCGTACACCCGTTAAAGCGTTATCCGGTGGTGAGAAAAACCGTTTGTTATTGGCGAAGTTATTTTTAAAACCAAATAACTTATTGATACTCGATGAGCCAACCAACGACTTGGACATTGAAACCTTAGAATTATTAGAAGATATTTTAGGGTCTTACCAAGGCACTTTATTGCTGGTAAGCCACGATCGTCAATTTGTTGATAACACGGTAACGACAAGCTGGATTTTTGAAGGCGATGGCGTGATCAAAGAATACGTGGGTGGTTACCACGATGCGCAATCTCAACGAGAGAATGCGATTTCAAACCAAATTGCAGCAGAGAAAGCCGCAGAAAAAACAGCAAAAGTAGAAGTGAAAGCGGCTCCTATTGCTGAAAAGTCAAAAGCGAAAAAATTGTCGTATAAGTTTCAATTAGAGCTTGAGAAGTTGCCAGCTAAAATGGAATCTTTAGAAGCAGACATTGAAACTCTACAGTTAAAAGTGAATGCGTCAGATTTTTTCTCTAACCCGAAAAATGACACCGCTGCAATTTTGGCTCAGCTAGCTGAGGCGGAACAAGCATTAGAAGTGGCATTTGAG
>CAMQZF010000214.1 GCA_947039525.1 uncultured Photobacterium sp.
CACTCTGTTTTTTTCAGGTATTTCACACTGCTTGCAATAGAAGGATTGGTATTAAAACAATTCATACGCATTGCCGTATCGAGAATGTCCCAGCCATAATGATCGACTAATTCCGTTAGCATTTTCTCTAAGCTAAGACCATGTAATGGGTTGTTTTGCAGTAGTTGCTGCTCGAGCGTCATTTCTTTTGGTGCTTTTTGTTGTGGTTGTTCTAACTCTGACATTAATCGTTATTCCTAGAGGGGATTGACTGGGTACTGGGATCATTATACTAGTAATATCAGGCTACGCATTAATAAAAAAAGAAGATCTTTCTTCATACCTCTTAATTGTCATCACGGTGATAATTTAACTTTCTTTAGATACTTTTTTAATATGGAAAATGCCAATCAAAAGATCGACATTTTTTAATGTTGAAAGAGCACCACATACAAAAGAGATTAATTGCATATGGATTGTGATAACAAAGGATAGAGTTGAGTTTTATTTACTCATTTGTTGTCTTTTTTCTTTGTATTTCATCTAATTATTTGTGATTGTTCAAGTGCGATATAATACTTTAATAATGTGATACCCAAATTTTGTTTTTATAGGGCCTATCGGTTCCAATACTTTACCGGTAAAAACGGCTTTATCGAATTGTGGAACCATCATGCCTTTTTTAAACTCGCCTAAATCACCACCTTTATTTTTAGATGGGCAGGTTGAGTATTTTTTTGCTAGCGTTTGAAATTTTGCGCCTTTTTTTAATTGGGCTAGGATGTCATCAGCCTGCTCTTTGTGTTTCACTAAAATGTGTAGCGCATGTGCTGTATTTTCCATTAGAATGATCTCTCTTTATGCATGGCTGTATTATACTACAGATAACCTTCATAATAAGGAGATGAGCCATTTTTCTTGCTCTATAAGTTCATCTTCTATTCAGAACAATATTCATACACTTATCATCATGAAAAGACATGCGCGTTACCTCAATCTTATCATCTTTGGCTTGGCATCTTTGGGTGTCACTGGGCAGGCTTACGCTGCAATGCATCCTCATTCTTTGACAGAGCAAAATCAAGAACAGGTTATGCTTGCGGTTCAACGAGGATTGATTCAACCTTACTCTGAATTGCAGAAAAAAGTCGATGATCATTTAGTGGGGCGAATTATTCGAGTTCAACTTGATAATTTACATAATCAATGGGTGTATAAATTAAGACTTATTGATAATGATAATAATATAATCAAAGTGGATTATAATGCGAAAACACTTGATGTAATCAATATGAACCCACCGAAACATATACGTGTGGTCGATAAGGTAACTCGATGAAAATTTTAGTAGTAGAAGATGAAGTTGTTTTAGGTGAACAAATCGTATTGGGATTAGAGCAGAATGACTGGGTTGCGGAACTGTCTACTGATGGTGTCGATGCTTTATACCGCGCAACATCAGAATCTTGGGATGCCATTGTTTTGGATTTAGGTTTGCCTAAGTTGGATGGTTTGAGTGTGTTAAAAGGCATTCGTGACGACAATATTAATACACCAGTCATTATTCTAAGTGCACGTAATGAGCTAACACAGCGTGTTGAAGGCTTAAATGCTGGCGCAGATGATTATCTAACCAAACCTTTTCAAATGATGGAATTGGTTGCTCGTATTCGAGCACAATTGCGTCGTTCAAGTGGTCAAGCCTCACCTGTGATTCAGACAGGAGATTTGAGCTTAGATACACGCACTTCAAAAGTTATGTGGAAAGACTCTATGGTGGAATTAACCGCTTTAGAATTTAAAGTGTTGTCATACCTTATGCACAATATGGATAAAGTCATTTCTCGTACTGAGTTAATCGAACATATTTATAAGCAAGATTTTGATCGTGATTCGAATACGATTGAAGTCTTCATTGGTCGTATTCGCCGTAAAATCGACAGCGATGTGATCAAAACTGTGCGTGGTCTTGGATATCGGATTCATGCGCAATAGTTCTTTATTCAAACAGCATTCGGCGAGCTTACGCAGCCGTTTGCTGTTAGCGGCTGCGGTATGGTTATTGGTCATGACAACCAGTGCCAGCTATATTGTGCCTAACTTCATCAAAACCTATTTGGTGAATCAAGAAACTCAGCAGCTTAGCTTGTATTTAGATCAACTGAGTGGATTGATCAATATCCAATCTAACGGAAGTTTGTTTATTGAGGGTGTTTTATCGAACCCTCGATTTCAAACGCCTTACAGTGGATTGTATTGGGTTATCCAATCTAAGCATCAAACTTTGCGCTCACGTTCTTTGTGGGACAGTACGATCAAGAAAGATGACGATCAAAACTACATTGGCCCAGATCATCAAACCTTATTATTAACCCAACGCATCATTTATTTGCCCGATCATGAGCAAGCCGTTGATTTAAGAGTTGCAATCAATGAAAACCGTTTGGTATCAACGATTGAAAGTATGACGCATGGGTTGTGGTTAATCTTAGTTATTATGGCATTGGGCATTTTGGCATTAATTTGGTTGCAAGTGAGTTGGTCATTATTACCATTGCAAAAATTACAAATTAACTTAAAGAAAATGCGTGATGGAGATAATGAGCAATTAAGTGGTAAATATCCAACAGAAGTGATGCCACTTATCGACGATTTGAATGCCTTGGTTTTTCATTATCAAGAATTATTGCTTCGAGCACGTAATCATGCCGGCAATTTGTCACACGCGTTGAAAACGCCCATTTCTATTTTAAATAACGAAGTTTCTTTGTTAGATCAAGATCATCAAGCGCGTTTATTGCCTGTATTAAATCAGCTTCAGCAACATATTGATTATCATCTCGGCCGAGCCAGAATGGCAGGGGCAGCCAATATTCTATCGGCGAAATGCGCTCCAAGTATGAGAGTGGATGCCATTTCATTAGCGATGGATAAAATTTACGCGGATCGAAATATTCTTCTGGTTAATGAGTTGGATAGTGATCTATTTGTGAATGTTGAGAAAAGTGATTTAGATGAAATCATCGGCAACTTGATTGAAAACAGTTACAAATGGGCAAAAAGTTTGGTTCGTGTTCATTTGAAGTCACAAACAGAGATAAAAGCAACCATCGTTATTGAAGATGATGGTATGGGTATTGACGAAAAAGAATTTGAAACGGTATTGCAACGAGGTATGCGTCTTGATGAAACTACACCAGGGACGGGGCTAGGCATGAATATTGTTCACGAATTGGTCCACAGTTATCGTGGTGAGATGGAGTTAAGTCGAAGCCAGTTAGGTGGATTACGTGTCACCTTGATACTACCAAAAGCCAAGTCATAATTGTTTTAATTTAAATCATTTAACGGTGTCATATTACGAGACTCAGAGTCTACGTAATATATTGATTATCAATAATAACATAGTATTAAGTTTATGTTGCTTACGGATGGTCGCAATAAGGATCGGTTGCGATCATCACTATCCTTGATTTGTCTGAATGATTGCTAAGCGCTAAAAACTCTTGTCGCATTTGGGTTAGATAATGACAGTAGTAATTTACTAAACAATTTTTAGCCATTAAGGTTTTCGTTATTTTGGCTTTGTGATGCTTTGTGATGCTTTGTGATGCTTTGGTATGTGGCATTGTGTAAATCTCCCACGTAAAAAGTGACGATGTTGCCGTTTTATTTTCTCATACGCTTGTTCTGAACGGCGATATTCTGCGAAATTCCGTAAAACCCCGCGATAAAAGATACCTACCTCACTATCAATTCGATTTAATTGATTGTCTTTACAAATGATAAACTCAATTGGCTTTTTAGCCTGCAGGCAATCAAAGCTAGCGGCTTGTACGGAGTGATTGCTGAAGAACATACAGCTAAGAACGAAATAAGGTTAGATGTTTTCATTTGTATCATTACTACAGCCTAATGACTCACGATAACGCTTTCTTTGAATATAAAAGGAGATACGTAGTTTATTATCGTGTCCTTCAACACCACTAGGTAATTTATTCCTTATTAGGCTCTCTCAATTGTACGATCAAATTCTTCTAAATTGACGTACCAGCGCCCCATATGCTTTTTCATAACGCCAACTTGTAAATCACCTTTTTCAATTTTACGATTAAAGGCTTTGGTTGTATGTCCGGTCATTTCAGCGGCTTTTTTAAGTAAAACCCAACGATTGATATAAGTTCTTTGACTGGTCGTTTTCCTTCTGTGCTATCTCCATGATTCGCAAAACTTCAGACTTTCTCTGGTCGTTATAGAAGAAAGTTTGAATTTGCCTGCCGTTCGTGGCTTTGGTTAATCGCCATTCACCGTTAATGTCTGTTTTTAAATGATGCTTATTGGCTAAACGATTGCGCACTAATATCTATTTTGACCCCAATATCTGCTGTTGCAGAATAATGAGGCTTGGTCGTTACAGGTATATCCCACC
>CAMQZF010000215.1 GCA_947039525.1 uncultured Photobacterium sp.
CACTTTTATTGAACGAGAGTTTTATGGGTAAAAACGAATTGGATACATAACCCACTTCGTCACTCCTTCGCCACCCATTTACTCGCTTCCGGTGCAGACATTCGTGCAGTACAAGAACAACTGGGACATTCAGATGTTAAAACAACTCAAATCTATACTCATGTATTAAATAATGGTGCAAATGGTGTACAAAGTCCTCTGTCTTCTTTAATGAAAAAATCAGAATAAAAAATACAGTATAAAAAAGAAGACATGCGATAACCATCATCGTAAAAAAACCACTTTTAATATAAAAAACAATAAATTAAGAGAGGACTCGTTCAATATCATCAAGAAATAAAAAAATAATTAACACATACAAAAACAGAGAGATCGTTTGCATATTAACTCTAAAACACATACATATTATCAATAATTCTTATTGACCTTTATCTAAAAGTATCGTTTAAATAGCGCATATTAATAATAAAACACTGTTCAGATTAAAGTCAGAAAATCGATGTAAACTGAATATAGTTTGTAATAAAAGAGAACGGATAATGAAAAAGTATTCAATGGTAGCATTAGCGTGTCTAGGCAGTTTTGCGCTTTGTTCTTCGGCGTTTGCTGCTAATGAACTTCCGCACCTTTCAAACACATCGACACAAGAGGCAACAACGATTAAAACGTTACCTTGCGGAGATTTTGATCCAAAAACAGGTGGCTTAAAAGGCTGGACACCAGAAATGGGTATAGGGCCAGCAATCCCACCACAAATGATTCCAAAAAACTGTCCAGCTATTATGGCATGGAAAAAAGCCCATGCTATGCCACCACAACCGATTGCACCACATCACGGGTTAAAAGGTTGGAAACCTCAATACGGCACAGGTCCAGAATTAACGGCACAAGGTAATTTATACCCACCACAACAATCGGCTGAACCGTATAAATGCAGCAACTTTAACCCAAAAACAGGAGCGTTAAAGGGCTGGATTATTAATATGAATATGGCGCCATCTATTCCAGAACAACTTTTACCAAAAAACTGTTCTGATTTGATTCAATCTTATAAAGCACACTCAATTCAACCTGAGTCAGCGACATTTGATGGTATGAAGCCTTATAAATGCAGTGATTTCAATCCAAAAACAGGCGCCCTAAAAAATTGGCGTCCAGATATGGGTGTTGGTCCGGTCATTCCGGCTCAATTATTACCTAAAAATTGCCCCGCAATTGGTAACTAAAAATCCAAATACATCATTAGCGACAAACAGATACCGTCGCTAATGGTGGCTCACCTTTCGGAATCATTATAATCAAAGCCATTGACCAAATAATCCCATACCATCAATCAAAATAATGATAGCAATTAAGCGAAAACTTAAAATACCATCTCGAGAAAAATGCAATCAAAATCAGGGTTTCACTTAAATTTAAACAATAATGACATCAATAGAAAACAAAGGCAGCAGGTTGATATTCAAGCTACATTGAAAAGCAGGAAATATCACGATATTCCTCAAGTTTCACTCAAAGTAGCAGTAAAACTAACAAGCCATTACAACAAACTTTCTCTACTTCTGTCTTTATTCTCCAGCCAATAAATTAAATACTAAGACACACAGATTAGATTTAAAAAAATAATTGAACATGACGAAGCCAAATAAATGGTGTACAAGAATGTTTCTTATATTATTTTTTGAGATCTACTTCATGGATTTTTTACAGGCTTTTTTAAAGGGCTTTTTTACATCGGAACTAAAACGAGCCAATCGACTTGCAATTCCCTTTGGTATTTTTCTATTGGGGCTATCTTTATTAACAACTCAAGTTGATTCCATATCAATCAGCGTGCTGTCAGCGTGTGCTTTTGGTGTTATTTTTTCTTCGGGAGAATTGTTGCATTGGTGGCCAAAATTCAAAAAATAATGTCCATTGTTATTCCTTTTACTATCATTTAAAAAAATAACAATCTAACCTCATGTTAAAGCAAAGGATTGCTTTTGAAGCCCAGAGTTAACTATCCAACCAATGCATAGTTGGTCATCATTGCTGTCGGCATCGCCTGAATTCGATCATTCATTACTTTAATTGTTTGGCAAAAAAGAAACGGCTTTTCATTTGACAAGAAAAACGGATCAATTGACATAGACAGAACCAAACTGGCTGTTTCATTACTTTCTACGACAAAGAAAGGATGCTGAAGATCATCTTGTGAGGTTGATAATAAAATACACTCTCCTACTGTGGGTATATAAGTAGAATCCTGAGATTGGAAAAACCAGCTTTTTGGCATTAAGGGTTTTTGAAATCGACAAATCGCCGTCGCATTTAACACTAATTCCATTTTTCTGGATGATGGCATTTCAATATCAGACAAGCATTCAAGAAAGAAACGATATTGCGTCGCATCATCCACGGTAAAGACTTGAGAGTTTCCACTCATACACGTATTTATCAGCTGTTTTGGAGAAATGGCAACTTTAAACAATAAATCTTGCCCTAAATCCAACAACAAAGCCTGATGATCATTGTCAAAGTACCATGACCAAGAATCGTTCGACTTCAACATAACCGTTAACCTACGTGATAATAATGAGTGAATGATGCAATTTTACTCAGTTTGTTTGAAAATAAAAGCAGAAGACCGGAATTCTTTTATAAAAACCCTTCAAAGCGAATACAAAGTAACACAATCATTCGGCAAACGGATTGATGTAACAGCCAATAAGTGGGCTTTAATGAATGACTATGTTCATAAATTAATAGGCAAGATTATGCCAGTCTAACATTAAAAAAAAGCCCGCGATCAACGCGAGCTTTAATCAGCATATAGAAAATATGCAGTTCGTATTATTAACAGGAAGCCATTCAGTCAATAAACAATAATCTCGCCCGTTTTGAACATTAAAGATTTAAAGCAATTTCCTTTACCAACTTAGGTCCTTGGTAAATAAAACCAGAATAAATCTGCACTAATTGTGCACCGGCATCAATTTTTTCACGCGCTGCAACCAAGGAGTCAATGCCACCCACACCAATAATGGGGATTTGACCGTCTAATAGCTCTGCTAAACGACGTACAACCTCTGTGCTGCGGTTTTGCAAAGGGCGGCCACTTAATCCACCAGCCTCATCACAATTAGGTAAACCTTGAATAAGACTGCGATCTAACGTGGTATTTGTTGCAATCACACCATCCATCTGATGTTTTAATAAAGACTGGGTAATTTGAACTAATTCATCATCAGTAAGATCTGGAGCAATTTTTAACGCCAATGGAATGTATTTACCATGCTCTGTCGCTAATGCCGTTTGTTTTTGCTTTAATTGCACCAACAAATCATCCAATGCTTCACCATATTGCAAGGTACGCAATCCTGGAGTGTTTGGTGAAGAGATATTTACAGCAATATAACCAGCATAGGGGTAAACTTTTTCCATACAGATCAGATAATCATCAACGCCATTTTCAATCGGTGTATCTTTATTTTTTCCGATATTAATACCGATCACGCCATTAAATTGACTCTTTTTGACATTTTCAATCAGGTTATCCACGCCTTTATTATTAAACCCAAAGCGATTAATCAATCCTTCAGCGGCAATCACACGAAATACACGCGGCTTATCATTACCTAATTGTGGACGAGGGGTAACCGTTCCTACTTCAACACAACCAAATCCCATCGCACCGAAAGCATCAATACACTCGCCATCTTTATCCATGCCAGCAGCAAGACCCACAGAGTTTTTAAAAGTGATACCCATAACCGTCACTGGACGATCGGGTAAATTCTGACGATAGAAGAAATCAAGAGGTGTTCCTGTAAAGCGGGCAAAGTTATGGATGGCCATTTCATGCGCTTTTTCAGCGTCCAATTTGAAGATAGCGGATCGAGCTAGACGGTATAACATAATGACTCTCCAATAAAATCCGCGAATCCCGCGTAAACGGGATAGCATTATTCAGAGAATATAGAGGAATGGCAATCGTTATATTTTCACTCTTTTTCATCGATAAATTCAGTTTGTAAACAGAATCAATCGGTTAGATTTTTACAAACAAAAGTTTAGCGCAAACGTTTGCCTTAAAGTGTTATGTAAATCACACTTTAATCACTATGATTATTTTTTAATATCGATCAATCGTCCATTCTCTGTTCGAATTTGAAAACATCCATATAACCCAAATTGCGTTAAAAATATGCGAAATCGAGCCGCTGGAAGTTGTAAACGTAATCCGTTAGTATCGATCACACTCAAACAACTTGCCGATCCTAAATAATAACGCGCATATTCATGATAAGAAATCGACAGCATAAATTGATACACCATAATAGGTCATGCCTCTAATTTATTGAATTGAGCTATAATCAGAGTTTTACGGGGA
>CAMQZF010000216.1 GCA_947039525.1 uncultured Photobacterium sp.
ACACTATAGCCTACACTCTTTCCCTACACGACGCTCTTCCGATCTCTCTGCAATGGTCATGGTGCCGAACTCTTCGTTCTCTTCCAAGATACCGCAGGTTTTTTCGTCTTTGTATTTATTGTAAATGAATTCAGAAGCGAAGTGGTTTTTAATCACTTTGTCTTCCACAATTCCCATACCAGATTCAGCAACAGCTTGTTGAGCAAGTGGAATACGTGCATTGTTTGCGGCTAACGAAGCTGCACGAAAAATCGCATCAACTTTCTCTTGAGAAAAAGTTGCGTATTCTTGTTGTGCTGCTTTAACGCGAGCTACCATTGCATCCAATTCAGCCATATTTGTTACAGGCATAGTTCACTCCTAGCTTAATATTAAAAATTATTTAGACAAAAAGCGCAGTAGAATCGCACTTATTTAGTAAATAACTTTCACTTTTGAATATAAACCTTCACAAACTTTCATGAATTGATCTTGATCAGTTCATGGTGAGTTAATCGAATAAGTTTATTATTATTCAAAATAAACCATCAAACAAGCATAAATATCTACTAGTAACGATAAATAAGAATTCAATACCGTTATGAATAAAGCTTTTAATAAAAATCGTCACTACTTGTGTATAAATATTACGTAATATTTATACACTAAAGACGACAGCTTTTAGAAAAATGTGAATAGGATCACATTTAATTATTTTATCTATTTGGTTTTCGTCTAAATCTCTCCTTTTTCCAATAAAAAAAAGCATTATTTTCCTGTTGCCCTAATTATTCTTATCCCTTCTCATTATCATTTTTAATTGGTCGCTGAAAACGATTTCGCTTAATATTCACACCACACGATTGTTTATGCTATTAGGGATGATTTTGTAGGAATAAACAAAATTATCGATTGCCTTTCCAACCGTCTTATTTTTCCTCTCTCAGTTACTTTATTGATACATGGTAGTGCAATGAATTCACTTGATATGGCAATCTTTTTGCAGTTTTTTGTTGGCTTAATCGCCGCCGTTAACCCTATTGGTATCATGCCTGTCTTTGTTTCTATGACAGGATATATGACACCGGAAGATCGAAATAAAACCGCCTCTACCGCCAATATTGCGGTTGTGGTGATATTAACCATCTCACTTTTAGCGGGTCAGTTACTGCTGGATATGTTCAGCATTTCATTGGATTCATTTCGAGTGGCAGGTGGCTTATTGCTATTAACCATTGCGTTTTCAATGATGAGCGGAAAGATTGGTGAAGGTAAACAAAATGAACAAGAAGAAAGCGAATCTAATACGCGAGAACAATTAGGGGTTGTTCCCTTAGCAATGCCATTGATGGCTGGCCCGGGAGCAATCAGTTCAACGATTGTCTACGGCTCACGTCATCCCGATCTAATGAGCACGTTGGGCATCATCCTCACCATCATTCTTTTTTCATTTTGTTGTTGGTTGCTGTTTCGTGCTGCACCGCTAATTGTGCGTTTTCTTGGACAGACCGGCATCAACGTTATTACCCGTATTATGGGTCTGATTCTAGCGGCCTTAGGTATTGAGTTTATTGCGAATGGTTTACGCGCATTATTTCCAGGTTTAATGTAACTCTTCTTTTTGTGGTACCCATTTTGTTACACCACCCTTTAAAGTATAAAAAAACCGCTCAATGAGCGGTTTTCTTTTTTAGCGAACTCAATCAATAAAAGGATGTACCCACCCAATATCTTGAGCTATTTACGACGCCACGTTGTACCTTGTGCACCATCTTCTAATACGATGCCCATTGAGGTTAACGCATCACGAGCTTGATCGGCTGCCGCCCAATCTTTCGCTGCTCGGGCATCTAAACGCTGTTGAATTAAGGCTTCAATTTTTGCCACATCGCCATCAGCCGCATCACCTTGTAAAAAGACTTCAGGATCTTGGGTCAATAAACCTAATACATCCGCCAATTCACGTAAGCGAGCACCGAGTGCTGATGCTGCTTGCATGTCTTCTGATTTCAAGCGATTAATTTCTCGCGCTAAATCAAACAAAGCAGAATAAGCTTCAGGCGTATTGAAATCATCATTCATAGACTCAGTAAAGCGAGCCACAAATTCTTCGCCACCTTCCGCAGCAACGGATATGTCCAAGCCACGTAATGCCGTATATAGACGCTCTAACGCCGCACGCGCTTGTTTTAAGTTGTCTTCACTATAATTTAGCTGGCTACGGTAGTGACCAGACATCAAGAAGTAACGCACACTTTCTGCATCATAGTGAGCCAGTACATCACGAATCGTGAAGAAGTTACCCAATGATTTGGACATTTTTTCACGATCAATCATAACCATACCGCTGTGCATCCAAGTATTGACGTATTGACCGCCATGAGCACAGCAAGATTGAGCAATTTCGTTTTCATGGTGTGGAAATTGAAGATCCGAACCACCACCATGAATATCAAAATGATTGCCTAAAATAGCGGAGTTCATTGCTGAACACTCAATATGCCAACCAGGACGACCTAAACCCCATGGTGATTCCCACGTTGGTTCACCTGGCTTTGACATTTTCCATAATACGAAATCCAATGGGCTACGCTTCGCCAATTCAACATCAACACGCGCACCTGCTTGTAATTGATCCAAATCTTGCTTTGATAATTTTCCGTACTCATCAAACTTGCGAACTTCAAACATTACGTCGCCGTTTGAAGCAACATAAGCAAAGCCACGTTCAATCAAACGCTCACATAACGCAATAATTTCAGGAATGTATGCGGTAGCACGAGGTTCAATGTCTGGGCGTTTCATGCCTAACGCATCAAAATCCGCGTGCATTTCACCGATCAAACGCTCTGTTAATGCTTCACAGCTTTCACCATTTTCTGCCGCACGCTTGATAATTTTATCGTCAATATCGGTGATGTTACGAACGTACGTTAAATCGTAGCCAAGGTAGCGTAAGTAACGAGAAACCACATCGAAAGACACAAAGGTACGACCATGACCAATATGACACAGATCGTAAATGGTAACCCCACAGACGTACATGCCAACTTTATTAGGATGAATGGGTATGAATGTTTCTTTTTGGCGCGTTAGCGTATTATAAATCTTCAGCATGTCTCTGTATTACTCATATTGGGGTTACAGGTAATGAAGCATTACACCTGTTCTGATCAGGGTTAGCAAGGGAAAATGCCATCCTGTTTCAGATTGTCGGCTTCTTTGTTGAGGGATTGCTCAGCTTGTTACCTAAATTGATTCAAATGCCGCCCTTTCTCTAATACTTATTGACGATGAAGGTCAGTCAGATAAAATTAATGATCAATATCTTATTTATTGGTCCAAAGGATAAAACCATGATCACATTGCATACTACGTTCGGCGACATCAAAATCGAACTGAACAAAGAAAAAGCGCCAATCACTTGTGCAAACTTCGAGCAATACTGCCGCGACGGTTTCTACAATGGCACTATCTTCCACCGTGTGATTGACGGTTTCATGGTCCAAGGCGGCGGCATGCTACCTGGCATGGAAGAAAAAGAGACACGCGAAACCATTCAAAACGAAGCAAACAATGGCTTGAGCAATAAGAAAGGCACATTGGCGATGGCGCGTACGAACGCACCTCACTCTGCAAGCTCACAATTCTTCATCAACGTGAACGACAATAATTTCTTGGATCACAAATCAGAAACTTCTCAAGGTTGGGGTTACTGTGTGTTCGCAGAAGTGGTTGAAGGTATGGATATTGTTAACAAGATCAAAGGCGTTTCAACAGGTCGTCACGGCTACCACGATGACGTGCCACGTGAAGACGTTGTTATCACTGACGTAACCATCAGCGAATAACATATTATGCAGAGTGAATGTCCTTCACTCTGCATTTTTCTCTTATGAGCATACTTTTTATTGCAGATTTGCACCTCAGTGCTGATCGACCAGATATTACGGCCTGTTTCCTCACCTTTATCACCCAAGAAGCGAACCAAGCGGATGCGTTATATGTGTTAGGTGATTTATTTGAAATGTGGATTGGTGATGACGATAATTCTGAATTTCATCAAACTATTAAGCAGGCGTTTTTTACACTGACCCAATCGGGTGTAAAGTGTTATTTCATTCACGGAAATCGTGACTTTTTAATTGGCACCAAATTCAGTAAAGAAACCGGGGTTGAGTTATTACCAGAACACACCGTCATTGATATTTATGGCACGCCAACGGTGATTTTACATGGTGACACATTGTGTACGCTTGACGAGTCCTACCAAGCCTATCGTAAGAAAGTACATAACCCAATGATACAATGGTTGTTTCGGTGTTTGCCGCTCTCAATAGATCGGAAGAGCACACGTCTGAACTCCAGTCACCGGCTATG
>CAMQZF010000217.1 GCA_947039525.1 uncultured Photobacterium sp.
CCGACCCTCTGGTCCCAAACCAGATGCGCTACCAAGCTGCGCTATTCACCGAACTTTGTTGCTTCAAGTCGTAACCGTGTTACTGACTCTGAATAAATGGGGTGGCTAACGGGGCTCGAACCCGCGACAACCGGAATCACAATCCGGGACTCTACCAACTGAGCTACAGCCACCATAATTACGTTATTATCACGAAGCTATCGTAATAAAAAATGTGGTCGGTGAAGAGGGATTCGAACCCCCGACCCTCTGGTCCCAAACCAGATGCGCTACCAAGCTGCGCTATTCACCGAACTTTGTTGCTTCAAGTCGTAACCGTGTTACTGACTCTGAATAAATGGGGTGGCTAACGGGGCTCGAACCCGCGACAACCGGAATCACAATCCGGGACTCTACCAACTGAGCTACAGCCACCACTGAAAATTCTTTTTTGCGCCAATTATTTATATTCCGGAGATGGCGCGCCCGACAGGATTCGAACCTGAGACCTTTGGCTCCGGAGGCCAACGCTCTATCCAGCTGAGCTACGGGCGCTCATGCCCTATCGGCGGAGTCGAATATTACGGATATCACTCCCCCTCGTCCAGTCTTTTTTTTACCTTTTTTCTCGTTCGATGCAATTATAAACAAATTGAAGAATGTCTGAGTTGATTTCCCTCATACAAAACTTCAGATGCCGTATATTCCTCAAAGGTTCCACTATATACTAACCAAATAGTTACATTTAAACCAAAAAAGACACAATTACACGTAATTCTCATATTCTTAATTACAATAAGCAATGTTAAAGGTGAGCAAAATGGAATTTTCTCTTCGACGTCCCCTGATCATTGGTTTCACCGCACTTGGTCTAATGGGCACCAGCCATGCCATTGATATGTCAGACGCTGCCATCATTGAACGTATTCAACCCGTCGGTAATGTCTATCTTTCCAGCGATGCGCCAGTGGTTGAAATTGCACTTGGTCCACGCAGTGGCGATGCCGTTTACGGTAACTTCTGTGCGGCTTGCCATACATCTGGGGTTATGGGCGCACCCAAAATGAAAGATGAAGCAGATTGGGCACCACGACTCGCACAAGGCATGGACCTTTTGAGTGAGCATGCCATCAATGGTTATAACGCCATGCCAGCCAAAGGTTCCTGCATGGATTGCAGCGATGATGAAATTATTGCAGCGATCAATTACATGATTGAAGGCATAAAATAAAAAAGCGAGGGATTATCCCCTCGCCTTTTACGATTCAATCAAGTCAATAATCGGTATCTAAAATCATTAGATACTCATTGAAAACTCACTGTATTAAGATTTTTTAAGCATGGCTCGCATATTTGCAATATACCCTTGCTCTTTCGTCATGCGCTCTTCAACCGTTTGGGGCTTGCGCTCCATTGACCATTCCAAATCATCTTGTGGTAATTCAAACAAGAAACGACTTGGCTCTGGCTTAACGGTTTCTCCGTATTGACGACGCTCTTTACACAAAGTAAAAGTTAACTCACGCTGTGCTCTCGTGATTCCAACATAAGCCAAACGGCGTTCTTCATCGACATTATTTTCATCAATACTGGTTTGATGGGGCAGAATGCCTTCTTCTGCACCAATCAAATACACGTATGGAAACTCCAAACCTTTGGAGGCGTGCAACGTCATTAACTGAACTTGATCGGTATCTCCATCGTCCTCACCTCGTTCCATCATGTCCCGCAAAGTCAGACGTTGAACCACTTCTTTTAACGTCTTAACTTCTTGATCGTAGTTATCGCCTTCTAGATCTGAGATGACCCACTTAAACAATTCCGCGACATTTTTAGTACGCATCTCTGCCGCTTTAGGGGTTGTGGAGGTTTCATACAAATACTCCTCATAACGGACATCGACTTGCAACTGACGCATCGCTTCAACCGCATCACCGCGTTCCATCTGATCCGCTAACTCAACAATCCAACGAGTAAAACGCTGCAAAGACTCTAACCCGCGTCCTGATAGATGCTGTTCAAGCCCCATTTCAAAACTGGCAGCAAACAAACTTTTCCCTCGCATATTAGCGTAGGTCCCCAGTTTCTCTAAAGTGACAGGACCGATTTCACGACGAGGCGTATTCACAATACGTAAGAAGGCATTATCATCATCCGGATTGGTCAGTACGCGCAAATACGCCATCATATCTTTCACTTCCGCACGAGAGAAAAATGACGTTCCACCTGAAATTTTATAAGGAATTCGGTTCTGCATCAGCGCTTTCTCTAATAAGCGCGACTGATGGTTACCACGGTATAGAATAGCGTAGTCTTTATAGTGAGTATTATTAACAAAGCGATGACCAATGATCTCACCCGTCACTTTTTCCGCTTCATGCTCTTCGTTATTCGCAGTCAATACCTTGAGCATTTCACCATCAGGAATGGCAGAGAATAAGGCTTTTTCAAACAAGTGCGGATTATTCGCAATCAAAATATTCGCGCTGCGCAAAATACGGCTGGTTGAACGGTAATTTTGCTCCAGCTTGATCACTTTTAAACTCGGAAAATCTTTACTGAGCAAAGCTAGGTTTTCAGGCTGAGCACCACGCCATGAATAAATTGACTGATCATCATCCCCAACGACAGTAAACCTCGAGCGTTCACCCACCAGTAACTTAACCAAGGCGTATTGACTGGTGTTGGTATCTTGATACTCATCCACCAATAAATAGCGGATTTTATTCTGCCAGCGCTGGCGCACTTCTGCATGTTCTTGCAAAAGTAAGACGGGAAGTAAAATCAAATCATCAAAATCAAGCGCGTTATAGGCCTTCATTTGCTTTTGGTACATCTCATAACAAAAAGCAAACAAATGATCACGTTCACTGCTGGCCTGAGCCTTAGCTTGCAGCGGTGATACCATGTCATTTTTCCAGTTAGAAATGGCAGATTGTAAGAGCTTCAATAAGTCTTTATCACCATCCAATTGATCTTCTGTCAGTTCTTTCAATAACGCCATCTGATCTTGGTCATCAAATAACGAAAAGTTAGCTTTCAATCCCAAGGTTTTGTGCTCACGGCGAATCATCTCTAATCCCAAAGTATGGAAAGTTGAGACCATTAACCCTTTGGATTCCTGCTTTCCTAAGGTTTGAGCCACACGCTCTTTCATTTCACGAGCCGCTTTATTGGTAAAGGTTAACGCCGCAATATACCGAGCTTTGTAATCGCATTGCTGAACAAGATACGCAATTTTATTGGTGATCACTCGGGTTTTGCCAGAGCCAGCACCAGCCAATACAAGGCAAGGACCTGACACAAATTTCACGGCTTCGGTTTGTCTTGGGTTCAGTTTCATTCCCGTATCCTGCTGCTATTTGATTTCAAATGGGTATGGCATTGTAGCCACTCAACGGGGCTTGTCCATGTGTTAAAAAAGAAAGACAAAAAAGTAAAATAAGGAATAACTTCTTGCACTCCTACGTCCACTGATTAAAAATGTGAATGAATGTTCATTCATTGCACAATTTGATACATATTATGAGCAATAAAAAAGCCCAAATATTAAAGGCAACCGAAACCATCTTAGCGACATCCGGTTTTCATGGCTTATCAATGCAAAAGGTTGCGAATGAAGCAAAAGTCGCAACAGGAACGATCTATCGTTACTTTAAAGATCGCGATGATTTACTGAATCAACTTCATGAGCAAATACTCACATACGTCGCCCATAGACTCGAAGAAAATGTCGATGAGAGCCAACCTCTCAAAGAACAATTCACACGAATGTGGAAAAATTTGTGGTACTTACCTCGTCAAGAAGACGCACCGTTACTCACTCGCAATCAATTTGAAAGCTTACCGATTTCTCATCATGATCAATTGCGCCAAAAAAAGGACGTTTTATTTTCGACTGTCCATCGTTTTTTTAACGAAGGGAAACAACAAGGTGTTTTTAAACCCTTACCTAACCCTGTTTTATGGGCAATCGGTTTAGAACCCAGTATTGGCTTAACAACAAAACACTTATCAGACGGATTAGACGTGAATGATGCCATCTTAGAAGACATCATCAACGCATGCTGGGACGCCATTATTCTGTCGTAATTTTTGTAACTTCGGAGCACACCCGCAATGAAAAAATGGATAGTGATGCTAGTCATCGTACTGCTTTTGTTTGGCAGTGTGATCGGCTTCAATTTCTATAAGCAAAAGAAAATAGCCGAGTACATGGCTAACATGCCTGAGCCTAACTACCCAGTAACGGCACTGACAACGAAATCAGTTAATTGGTACCCATCAATTAGTGCCATTGGTTTTGTTGAGCCAAAGCAGGGTGTGACGTTGACATCAGAAGCAGCAGGTGTCATTAA
>CAMQZF010000218.1 GCA_947039525.1 uncultured Photobacterium sp.
TCAGCCATCTCTCCATGCCGCGTACTATACCAATATTTTTATTAATTGCATCAAATTATAAGAAAAAAACATATCGTTCGATCCTTTTTTAAACAATAAAGTGCAATAAAAAACAATCTGTATAAAAAGCGAGTACACCTATTCGTGTATCTATAAAAAATGAAGAGATTACTTACTCAACATTTTTAAGCAACAACCAAACAATAAACAATTTGGTAACCAAAAGATCACAAAACGGACATAGGAAAGGAAAAACATATTGTCAGAAAAAGCCAATACCTCACACTGATTTAGTTATTCGCCATAAAACCATTTCGTCTATCAATAAAAAAACGATCATAACGAAATATGGGATCACTTCGTAATTAAGGGATAAATTATGAAATTCACACCATTAGCTTTACTCATTAGCGGCTGTCTTATGAGTCATTCAGTCATAGCCAGTAATCAAGAACTCTCACTCACTGATGCAGGATCAAAAATATCCAACACACTCAAAGAGATGCAAATATTAGCAGAACAAAAAGCAAGTGTGGTTGAACGTAATAACAAACTCTATTTACAATATCAGGGAAAAGAATATTGGTTAAATCATAATAATGAACCCAAATTCCCCTTAAACAATAAAAAAGGGGATTACAGTGCCGCATTCCCTTTCATTGGTTCAGATTGGGAATACATTGCTTACAATGGTGGGTTCTATCTTCTACACCAACAAAATGGCATTTTAAACGCAGATGATACCGGCTGTTATGTCGAATACATACCAGCAGACCGTGGCTCGCAACGAGATGATGGCAGCTATATCTGGGAGCGTGATACCGTCTTACGTACCGTTATGTCAGACTGCGGAGATCTCAGTATTCCGGTGATTAGCGATTTTAAAGCACAATCCACATCCGATATTGGCGCAGAATTCAATTGGTCTAGCAATGCTAAAGCACCAATGAGCTATACTCTTGAGCTCACCTCTCAAGTCGTGGGTGAGTCCTCCATTACCCAAAGCTACAAAGACATTAAAGCACCCGGATTCTATGTCGGCAGCCTAACTCCAAGCACTCACTATGAAGCCATATTAACAACTCATAACGCATTAGGCAGTGATACACAAACCTTTCAATTTACAACACAACCCACTCGCTTAAGTTATAACGATAATCGACGAGCTGACAATCACTTAACCGGTAATTTCCAAGCAAATCTGGCTTTTGCTCAAACTCATACCAGTGTGGCTCCCTACGGTAATGATGAAAAAGTTTATCCAAACTTAATTATAAATCGTGAAGCATTATTGTTGGTCACGCCCAAAATACGTAATACAAATCAAATTTGGGTTGAAGTAATTAAACATGGCAATGTTATAAAGCGAATAGCTATGACGCCACCAAGCGGATTAGCGGATACCGATCAACCTGATAATGGGCGCAATAAAGTCATCTTTTCACATTATGCGTGGAGCCTTCCTTTACAATGGCAATGGATACAGCCCGGTTTATCCTTACGCTTTACCGATAATCACAATCGCATCGGTGAATTACCCCAAAGTCATATCACCTTTGGCGGTGCACCTGAGCTCGTCATTCAAAATATCGATATTGGCATGTTAACGCCGCCACGTAATCAATACAGCATGATCAAGGACATGCCAAAATTAGCTGCGGATTATTTTCAAAAGATCCCTGCATCTAAGTTAGTGATGGCAGATTACACCCCATTACATCTCACGAAAGTCACGTTACCAAACGGAAAAGTCTACACAGAACAAAGTGATGATGAAGGTGGAGTTTATGGTGGGGATATGCGTGAAGCTGTAGGTAAAGCGCTTATTTCTACTGGCATTAATAATGCGAACTTCGGGATTGTCGATTCTGCAGGTTACAGCCAGGCCTATAATCGTCGATTTAATCACATTACGGCACATAATAATCGCGGAGCTTACAGTAATGGTATTGTCACTCATGGTTTAAGTGGTGGTGGCGGTATAGTCACATTACAAAGCAGTGTCGGCAACGAATGGTCGCACGAATTAGGACACAATTATGCACGAGGCCATTGGCCTACGAATGCTTCTTCACATGATCTCAATACCGGCTGGGGATGGGATGCATTATATCAACGTTTCATTGGAAATTTACACTGGACTGGAGACGCATGGACCAATGACGTTGGTGGACAACTCGTACCACCTTTTGCCAATGAGTTTCGTTTCACTCGAGACGCCATGGCCGGAGGTGAAAGTGCACGTATTGGAAAAATCAGCAGTTACACACTGGAACATCCAACAGGATCGCGTTATACCCAAAATTGGTTTAATCAAGTCAATACGATCAACTTGGACAGTTCAACGGGTTATACGCATTGGGATCAAAATCAACAA
The DNA here is from genome assembly GCA_947039525.1 of uncultured Photobacterium sp. GTDB lineage: Bacteria > Pseudomonadota > Gammaproteobacteria > Enterobacterales > Vibrionaceae > Photobacterium. The sequence goes on from CAMQZF010000218.1 coordinate 2,378, forward strand.
AGATACATAGACTCTGATGTTGATTATGCAGCGCCAATCGAAAAAGGTGTCCCAGTAATCACTGTACTCGGCATTTATGATCCAACAGGTATCAATGCCAGTCAGATTTACCCCCTAACCTACTCAAATTATGGCAATGTTTACGATCTTCCTGCCCCAACAACGACAGAGCCACAATTAGAAGGATGGCAATTCGCTCTCAACATAACGGCAAACCAACGCCTCAATACCCAATGGCAAACACTAAAAGTGAACAACGTCTGGTTACCTTTATGTCAGTTTAGCTACACCAACACCAATGGGACAACAGCGAACTTTGTGGGATACGAAGATAATAATGCAGGCATTTGTCGAGTAGTAGAAGAGATGCATTGGAATGTTAATGGTCAACGAGAAGTACCCATCTCAGAATTTAAACAATATCAACTTCTATCGACCAAAAGCGATCAATTACAAGCAGCGACTTACATTCCCTCTTTAGAATTAGGAGAGATGACGTTGTGTTCATTAAATAAATCAGGCACAAGCCATGATGGCGCTGGTTTTATTTCAAACGGTAAATGTACTCAACTACCCAATGTAAAACACAGTAATGGTAATAATTGGAGCTACGCAAGTCACCAGGGAGGCATTAAGCAGTACAGTTTCTCCTCTCAACGCCAATGCCAACTGACCATAGAAAATGAAAATGGCACCATTGATAACATTGCATTAAGTAGCTCTCGTTACTCTGAAAATCAGAGTAATAAATTCCATCTCAATTTATCTGCGAATAGTCACCCAAATCGTCTGTCTGTGAGCTGTCGTTCTGGTAACGAAACAGAAATGGTACTGGATACATCAATCCCTGAACCAAATTCAGCAATCAATGACTTGAAAGGACCAGTGATCATCGGTCAAGAGTTTGGTTACCAAGCTACCGAATCAACATTACCTTCAGGTTGGTTTGCACATACTGTTGGATTTAATCCCACCAACTTAACCAATCAAGATCGCACTCAACTTGCAACATTACGATTAGGCAATGAATATTCAAACGTATGTCGCTTCTTGATGGACATCAATGGCAGTCTACAAACGTTGCATGGTTACGTTGAGTCTTTAGGTTCTGGTGATTTCCAATGTACAGGTGGTACAGAGATCACAGTAAGAGATACGAAAGGTGAACGCCCATTATTATCTCAACTCAATCAATTTGAATGGCTATCTTTGAATAATAAACTCAATGTTGGAGAGCGAGTAAAAGCAACAAAAGACAGCGACGCTAAATTATGTACGCTCACAAAAGGTGGAGAATGGTATGGTGCAGGATTTGTCAATAGTACAAATCAGTGTGTCCAACGACCTGAAGTCTATTGGTCAAATGGACGACAATGGGTCTTTTCCAGTGGATATGGTAAATACTCTTATCAATAACCTTTTCTTAATCAAAGAAAAAATAGAGAATAATTAAATAAAGCGAAACCTAGATGGCCATCGTTAACAAGCGATGGCCATTACCTAATCATCACTTAGTCTCGAGCGATTAATTTCTTCGCAGCTTTTGCCGCTTTCTTTTCTTTTGGTGTTAATAGAGCTTGTTTTTTAGCGCCTTTTTTCTTATCTAGACCTTTACTCATTATACAATCCTCTTAATATCACGCATAAATCTAAGAACAGAGTTCAATATTAGTCCATAGATTGGTCGCTATGAAAACAGCCTTATAGCAAAGTCTGTTTGTACATAACCGTTTCAGTATGCGCCGCTCAAAAAGGAATTAACAAGTGAATCATAATGATAAAAAAGAGACATTATATTGCATCATTTGTGGATTTACACCGATGCACATTTCGGTATTTAATTAAAAAATTCAAAACAAAAAAAAGCCTGTTGATTTCTCAACAGGCTTTCTTAAATGTGGCGGAGAGATAGGGATTTGAACCCTAGATACGCTATAAACGTATGCCGG
>CAMQZF010000219.1 GCA_947039525.1 uncultured Photobacterium sp.
CGAGATCATAGCCGGTGACTGGAGTTCAGACGTGTGCTCTTCCGATCTTGCGCATTACTGAGCAGCGTTATGCTGCTGGTCAGTTAATGTCGACTTCATTAAATAATATGCGCGCCAATCATATCTCTGACCAAGCTCAGATTTTATCTTCTCAATCTTCATTAGCGAATGCTCGTTCTCAACTGGCCAGCTTAGTCAATAAATTGCCAGAGCAAGTAGACGAAGTCTCCGCATCAGAAACCTTGAATCCAGTATTAGCGACGGAACAAGCGTGGTTAGCACAAGCTTATGATCACAGTCCTGAGTTGTTAGCGGCAAAACAAGCGGTGCAAACGGCTCAATATCAGATGAAACAAGCAAAAGCTGCGTATCTGCCGACGGTGACGGGCAGTGTCGGCTACGGCAAGACCTATTATCCAGGAATTGAGGGCGATCCGAGCGTGGATAATCTCAGTGCTGGGGTGAGTGTGGAAATTCCTCTGGATTTAAATGGGGCTACGCGCACACAAGTGAATGAGTCGGAGTTGCATGTGCAACAGGCGCAACTGACGGTTAGATCAATAAAAATTAATATTCAGCAAGAAATTAACAACGGTTTTAAGCAACTGCAATTGGATAAGCAACAAATCACCATGATGAAAACGCTGGTGGCATCTCGTGAAAAAGCATTACACAGTGAACAAGTGATCTATGCCGCAGGTATGGGGGATGCGAGTGATGTTATTTCGGCACACAACAGCTTGTACAGCAGTAAAAATCAACTTCAAAATACTGTATATGCTTACTGGCAGCAGCGTATTGCATTATTGACGACGGCAGGCTTATGGACGAAAGCCAACATTGATCGTATTTCTCAGGCTTTTGTGTCATGAGAGCACTTTTGCATCAAACGATGTTGACCTTATTGGCGCATCGGTTACGCAGCAGTTTGGCCGTAATGGCCATTGGCTGGGGGATAGTGTCTGTTTTAGTTTTATTGGCATTGGGCGAGGGCTTTTATCAAGTCAATGTTCAGTCTTTTTCAATGTTAATGAGCAATACTCAAGTTGTACGCCCTGGTATGACGACAAAGCCTTGGCAAGGATTACCGGCTAACCGACGTATTTTAGTGACAAAGCCTGAAATTGAACAGCTACGGAAACAACCGGACTTAGCCAGTGTGTCGATTCTATACCGTAAATTTCAAGTACCAGTGAGTACGGCATCTGGAATGCCATTACCGGGTTATGTTAGAGGAGTCGATCCTGATTATTTGTCATTAAAAGGCATTCAATTGCAATCGGGTTCGCGGGCATTCAATCAGAGTGATCAGAAAAATCATTCACGAGTTGCGATCATTGGGTGGCGTTTGGCGGAGATGGGCAATTTACGTGTGTCGCAGCGCCTTTTGATTAACGGTATTCCCTTTCAAATTGTTGGTGTCACTCAACAAAAAGAAGGGGGGGTTAACATGGGCTACGACGACGAGCAAATTTTAATGCCGGGTGAAACTTTCCATGAAATTTGGAATGCGTATCCGGCTCAGTTGTTATTAACGCCAAAACTGACGGTGACGGATGCTGATTTACGTGCAACATTAACTCCATTTTTTGCTCGTTTATTCCATTACGATCCCAGTGATCAATACGCAATGTGGATGCCTAATTTTAGTCAAGGTATGGCATTTTTTACGGATTTATTACGAGGCATTCAGGGGTTTTTAGGCGCGAGTGGTGCGATGACCTTAGCCGTTGGTGCATTAGGCGTGGCTAATATCATGTTTTTGTCAGTCACAGAGCGTACCCGTGAAATTGGGGTACGTTTGGCATTAGGTGCAACGCCAACCAATTTATTGGTGCAGTTTTTAACAGAAGGTGCCGTGTTAGTGTTGATTGGAACGGCATTTGGGGTGCTGGTGTCTTATGCCATTGTCGCTGGATTGCAGTGGATAGGATTACCCACTTGGATTGGTGTACCGGTTATTACTGGTGGTTCTATTACATTGGCCCTTTCTGTCACGGCTTTTTTTGCGTTGTTAGCCTCTTATTTTCCCGCTCGTCGTGCATCTAAATTGTTGCCCGTTGTGGCACTCAGTGCGAGGGCGTAACAGTGGTTGCTTTTCGACAAATATTTCAGGAAATGGCGGCAGAGAAAGTACGGTTAGGGCTGACGATTCTGGCCGTGGCATGGGCAACTTTAGCCATTGCGACGATGCTGGCTACTGGAGAAGGCTTGCGTTTGGGCTTGATGCGTACCTCTGAAAGTGGCAGTGGTGATTTAATCATCGTAAATGGTGGTATGGCAAGCGTGAATAACGGCGTGTTTCGTAAAGGCGAATGGTTAAAATTAGACATCAGTGATGTCACTGCTTTACAGGCTTTACCATCGGTTAAAACCGCATTACCTGTTGCAAATTGGAATGAAAGTGTCACGCATAACAAACAAGGTACATGGCAACAGCCTTTAGGCGTCACAGAATCTTATCAAAAGTTAATGGGGTTCAAAATAATGGCAGGAGGGCGTTGGTTTAATCAATTTGATGGTAAACAACGTCGCAACGTCATTGTATTAGGGTACTCTGCCGCCATTGATTTGTTTAATCATAAAAGTGGCCGTGGTCGCTTAAGGCAAGTCAGTGCCTTGAACGTCGATCCGATTGGAAAAATAGTCAAAGTAGGTAAGATCGACTTTCAAGTGATTGGTGTGTTGCAGCCAAGCAGTGCGGATGTTGGGCAAGGAATTCCTATGGATTACGCTATTTTTGTGCCTTTACAAACTTGGCAAGGATTTAATCCGTACGGTTCAATCTCTGCGATTGATGTTGCGCCTAATCCGACAATCAACCGTACTCTTGTCGCACAAACATTACGTCAAGTGATCACTTTAAAACATGGCGCAAGCATGACGGATAAACAAGTTGTGCAGGTAACGGATATGCTGTTACGTCAGAAAACCATGTTGAAATTCCTTATGGGTTTGCAGTTATTCCTAGGTGTTATTGGTTTAGTGACCTTAATGGTAGCAGGAATTGGGATTGCCAACGTTATGTACGCTACCGTAAAGCGCGCAACGAAAGACATTGGTGTGCGTATGGCAATTGGAGCCACGCCGAGTGACATTCGACGCCATTATTTAGTGCAATCATTAATGACCATGGCATTAGGAGGCGGTATTGGTGTGATATTAACCTATGGGCTGGTCACTGTGATTCATTTCCTACCGTTGGATGGGAATCGATTATTTGAAAGCTTGGGTAAGCCTATGCCTGTATTAAATATTTGGGCGTTATTGATTGTTGCTTTTGCATTGAGTTTGGTTGGCATTGCTTCGGCATGGTTCCCAGCACGTAATGCCGCCAGCATTACACCGTTAGAGGCATTAAGAAATGATTAGTATGAGTTATCACTATGACGAATGAAAATAAGCCAACACCGTTAGTCTCATTGCAAAATATATGTAAGCATTATGGGCAAGGCGAAGAAATTGTTCGGGCATTAGACAACGTGAGCTTTGATATTCATCAAGGGGAATTTTTGTCGATTTTAGGGCCTTCGGGATCCGGTAAATCAACCTTAATGAATGTCTTGGGCTGTTTAGATAAGCCGACATCGGGTCATTATTTGTTGGATGGTATTCATGTGGATTCATTAACCAGCCATCAATTAGCCAAAATTCGTAATCAACGTATTGGTTTCGTTTTCCAAAGTTTTAATTTATTGGAATACGCCACGGCATTGGAAAATGTCGCGCTGCCTTTAGTTTATGGTGGTGTAAGTAAAAAAATCAGAACAGAAAAAGCGGCAAAATTATTAGAAAGTGTGGGGCTGGGTGATCGTATGCACCATAAGCCGAATCAACTGTCTGGTGGACAAAAACAGCGTGTCGCAATTGCTCGTGCATTGGTGAATGATCCTCATATTTTATTGGCGGATGAGCCAACAGGTGCATTGGATTCAAAGTCGGGTGCGGAAATTGAAGCATTATTTAACGATTCGCATCGACAAGGACGAACGTTAATCGTTGTTACTCATGATGTTGCCCTAGCAAAGCGTACTAAACGTATTGTGACCATTAAAGATGGACAAAGAATCAGTGATGAAGTTTTGGAGTAATTAAAGAGAACATTAATGTTGTTCCAACTTTATAATTGTATGTTTATTTTCTGTCAATATTATCGGGCTTAATACAGATAAATACTGTTTAGATAGATACTTTTTAATATTTACTTATTAACAGTGGTGTATTATTTGATTTTGTCACTATGAATGATTTCTCATAGTGACAAACCATATTAATTAATGCATCAATAATAATTTATATGAA
>CAMQZF010000220.1 GCA_947039525.1 uncultured Photobacterium sp.
GTCATTGGATGGTATTTAACCATTCATCATTATCAATAAACTAGAGTCACCACCCCTTTATTCAATTACCAACCCTAAAAGCGTTATGCCTTAACTTAATAAGTTCGTTCTCATATCAGAATAATTAAAGCCCTTCCAATCAACGGATAAGTTTTAACCCATAATTTTTTCACAAAAAATCATTGATTTTACATTTATTGAGCTTAACTCTCACTTTGCATCTCTCTCTGTGTAAAAATCACCATACGTTATCTAGAGTTAAGATGACTTGAAAATCGAATAATAATTCGTGTCATAATGCGTTATCTCTGGGTTTTCACTCTTTATTTACGGATTAGGAATTCACATCATGGCTCAAAAAGAAACTGCCACCCTTTTTTGGATCGACTACGAGACCTTTGGAGCCAATCCAGCTCTTGATCGTCCCTGTCAATTTGCGGGTATTCGTACCGATATGGATTTCAATATTATTGGTGAGCCTTTAGTCATTTATTGCAAACCACCCTCTGACTATTTGCCGAACCCTGAAGCCTGTTTAATCACTGGTATTACCCCTCAAGAAGCCATGGAAAAAGGTTTATTAGAGCCTGATTTTATAAAGCTGATTCATAATGAGCTCAGCCAGCCGAATACCTGTGTTATTGGCTATAACAATGTGCGGTTTGACGATGAAGTAACTCGTTATACTTTATATCGCAATTTTTACGATGCCTATGCTTGGGCTTGGAAAAATAACAATTCTCGGTGGGACTTATTGGATGTCATGCGAGCTTGTTATGCATTGCGCCCCGATGGCATCGAATGGCCATTAAAAGAAGACGGCACACCCAGTTTTAAACTTGAGCATTTATCCAAAGAAAATGGTATTTCACATGAAAATGCGCACGATGCGATGTCCGATGTCTACGCAACGATTGAATTAGCAAAACTGGTGCGCTTACATCAGCCCAAACTCTTCGATTATTTTTTTGAAATGCGCGATAAACGTAAATTAGAAAAACTGATCGACGTGGTTAATCTTACTCCGTTAATGCACGTGTCTGGCATGCTCGGTAATCAGTGTGGCAATACTTCTTGGATGGTGCCCATTGCATGGCATCCGACCAATAAAAACGCCGTTATTTGTGTCAATTTAGCGCAAGATCCAACACCATTACTCACACTCAATGCTGAAGAGATTGAACAGCGCCTTTATACGAAACGAAGCGATCTTGAAGCAGGGGAATTACCGATTCCCGTTAAATTAATTCATTTGAATAAATGCCCGATTCTCGCAAAAGCAGCCACCCTGAAACCCGAAAACGCACAACGTTTGAATATCGATCGTGACCATTGTTTACAACACCTGTCAATGATCAAATCAAATGGCGATATCCGTGAAAAACTGATGCGTGTTTTTGAGAAAACGCGGGACTTCGCTGAAAATACCAATGTTGATACAAAATTGTATGGCGGATTTTTCTCAGCCGCGGATCGCACAGCGATGGACATCATTCGTGAAACACCACCAGAACAGTTAGAGGACTTAGCCCTTCACTATGATGACAGCCGCATTAAAGCTCTACTGTTTCGCTATCGTGCTCGTAACTACCCGTTTACCTTAAACGAATCAGAACAAGCTCGCTGGCAACACCATTGCCAAGATTACTTCTTAGAAAACCAAGAGACGTATACACGTGCATTGGAGCAGCTCTTTATTGACAATCAAGATAATGAAACTAATTTGCGAATTTTAACGCACGTGCGTCAGTACGTTTACGAATAAATAAACCTCAAAACTCACGACCGTGTGCTTACTCACCACAGAGCACACGGTATTTCATGGTAAGTTTCATCGTCTACACTTAGGCATGCATTGTGCACTTTCTTCATATTTATGATTTCTCTGGGTGCTAGGTGAATTATGTCGACACAAACTCTTACGCGTTGCTATCGCTATTCACTTGTCGATTTTGAACCTGATTTAAACCTGTTAGTTTGGCATGACCATTCGGAAACCTTATTGACTCAATGTGAATCCAATTTATTGGATTTACTTTGCCATCATGCAGGGCAAGTATTAAGTTTTGATGTGCTTGGTTCGGTACTCATCACCAAATTTGAACCTTATGAAGACAAATCTCTACAGCCTGCAAACTTATATGATTTATTAACCTCACTCAGACAAAAACTTCACCACCATCATCAAAGTGCCATTCCCATAGAGAGTATTCAACCTTTTGGATTTCGTGTTCCCTTGCCCAACACCACTTGCCGTCAATTTCATCGTTCTTCAGATGCTCCTGTTACCCATAATGATTTATCTGCTGAAAAGCGCCCTCTTATTCCTGAAACCCTCTCCTATCATCAAGCCATTATTTTAACTCTGACACTCATCGCGTTCTTTCTGTTTGCACTCACTCAGATTTAGATTTTCTGCACTACAAGGTAAGAGTGTAACCAAAGCAATAAATGCCTATTTGTCACACAAATGACTAGAAACTCACCCTGTTTTTTTGTATGATAATTTGCATTCCAATACACACGTACGACACATTATGAACTACATCATTTCTTTTGCCGTGTTACTGGCTTGTCTTTATTTAGGCATTGGTATTCAAACGATCACGCACCTTCCCATTCCCGGCAGCATTATCGGGATGTTATTGCTTTTTATCTTGTTAGCATCGGGAGTTTTACCTACGCATTGGGCTAAACCAAGCTGCACTATCTTGATTAAAAACATGGCATTACTCTTTGTTCCTGTAGGGGTTGGCTTAATGAATCACTTACATCTCATTGAAGCAAATACCGTCCCCATTTTATTGAGTATTTATGGCAGCAGTTTGGTGGTTTTCTTAGTCATCTCTCTTGGTATTCATCACAAAGAAAAGGACAAATAAGACAATGATTTGGCTACTTGCGACTTTGGTCATTTTTTACAGTGCACGAGCCATTGCGGTTCGCTTAAAAAATCCACTGATCAATCCTTTATTAATTTCATTGCTTGTGCTTATTCCTCTTTTAATTTGGCTAAAAGTACCTTATGACACCTATTTCGGACAGAATAAGATAATTAACTACTTATTGGGTCCTGCGGTCGTTGCTTTAGCCTATCCTTTGTATGAGCAATTAGAACAAATCAAACTGAAGTGGAAGACCATTTTTACGGTGTGTTTGATTGGCAGTTCATTATCTATGTTCATTGGTGCCAGCATTGCTTGTCTCATGGGCTTAGACATGCAGTTAACAGCGAGCATTTTGCCAAAATCGGTGACGACACCGATTGCCATGGCTGTATCGCATCAAATTGGCGGCATTCCAGCCATCACTGCCGTTATGGTGATCATGGCAGGATTATTTGGTTCAGTGGTTGGCTATCCCTTATTGCGCGCTTTAAAAATCCGTCCTGCTATTGCAAAAGGATTAACAATGGGAACCGTATCCCATGCATTGGGTACAGCAAAGGCGGCAGAAGAAAGTTACCAAGAAGGCGCATTCAGCTCGCTGGCTTTGGTGATTTGCGGAGTCTTTACCTCCATTTTAGCCCCTTTTATTTTGCCGATTGTATTTAAATTATTTGGTCATTAAACATCAAAAAAGCACCCGATTTGGTTACTTGATATAACTTAGGGTGCTTTTTAAGCAATTAATTTAATTTTTCGCCAAACAAACCGCCAAATCTCCTCAGAAAAAACAAATACAAAAATAATGTGATCAAAATCACAAAAATAAACCAAGGATGCCCTTAGAATACTTTCCCTTAAACAACACGGAGCAACACCCATGCACGCACATGTCATGGAGACTTTAGGCACTCTAGCCACAGACCTACAAACGGTTCTTAGACCTATTGTTGAAAGCCCCAATTTTGATGCCACGTTGAGTCTAGAGCAATTTACTTCTCTACTTGAAGCTACGCAATTGACCGACAGTGAACTCCGTGTCGCTTTACTTCCTTTGGCAGCCGCTTATGCGCAAGTGCCAATTTCAAAATTCTTTGTTGGTGCTATTGCTCGCGGAACCAGTGGTCGCTTGTATTTCGGTGCGAATATGGAATTTTCAAAGACTTCGATTAGCAATACCGTTCATGCCGAACAATCCGCGATCAGTCATGCTTGGGTCAAAGGCGAAACGGGTATTACCGACATTACAATTAACTACAGTCCTTGTGGTCATTGTCGTCAATTTATGAACGAATTAACCACCGCCAACGAGCTCTTAATTCAACTTCCCAATCGTGCCG
>CAMQZF010000221.1 GCA_947039525.1 uncultured Photobacterium sp.
CAAAGCCAAAAAAGCTCAGCAAGCCCAATCGACTCAAACAGAATCGACGAGCGACGCCTCTGTAAACACTGAATCTGACATCGATCCAAAGAAAGCCGCCGTTGCCGCTGCGATTGCCCGTGCCAAAGCCAAAAAAGCTCAGCAAGCCCAATCGACTCAAACAGAATCGACGAGCGACACCTCTGTAAATACAGAATCTGACATCGATCCAAAGAAAGCCGTTGTTGCTGCCGCCATTGCTCGTGCAAAAGCACGAAAAGCAGCACTAAAAACATCTTCCATCCAAGATAATGAGGACAAATAACTGTGGCTTTTACCATCGCCAGCTCTCCACACGATCATAACCGACGCAGCACTCGTCAAATAATGTCGACCGTGATCATTTGCAGCGCCTTTGGCGTTGCTGCTCAATGGTATTATTTTGGTTGGGGTACCCTCATTCAAATTCTTATGGCGTCCATCATTGCCATGCTTGCGGAAGCCGCAGTGATGAAATGCCGTCAACGTCCTGTTGTACCTTACCTTAGAGATAACAGTGCATTATTAACTGGTGTTCTAATTGGCTTATCCATTCCCCCCTTAGCGCCTTGGTGGATCACCGTTATCGGCAGTATTTTTGCTATTGTTATAGCCAAACAGCTATATGGTGGTCTTGGACAGAACCTATTTAATCCAGCCATGGTTTCTTACGTCGTTTTATTAATTTCATTCCCAGTACAAATGACAACATGGTTACCACCAGAAGCATTACGCAGCCACTCATTAACATTCATCGATAGTGTCTTAGCCATTTTTACGGGTCATACTCAAGATGGCTTTACACCTTACCAAATGCGAATGTCTGTCGATGGCGTAACAATGGCAACTCCGCTGGATACCGTGAAAACAGGCATGACAACAGGATTGACGGCACCAGAAGCGATGCACAACCCAGTCTTTGGTCAATTTGCTGGTTTAGGTTGGGAGTGGATTAATCTTGGTTTCTTAATTGGGGGGTTAATCTTACTTCAACGAAAAATCATTCAATGGCACATTCCTGTATCCATGTTGGCCTCCTTATTCATTGCCAGTACGATTGGGCATTTAATCAACCCTGATGCTATGACATCGCCCTTTTTCCAATTGTTTTCTGGGGCGACCATGGTTGGAGCCTTCTTTATTGCAACCGATCCTGTTACCGCTTCAACCACAGTAAAAGGACGGTTAATTTTTGGTGCTCTGGTGGGCGTTTTAACCTATCTAATCCGAACGTTTGGTGGTTTCCCCGATGGTATTGCCTTTGCGATCATCATTGCCAATATGTGTGTACCGTTGATTGATCATTACACTAAACCCCGAACTTACGGTTACGACCGATAATGGCCCAAACAAGGACAATGACATGTTAAAAGCCATGCGAAAAAATGCGATGGTCTTAGCCATTTTCGCGCTAGTCTGTACCGCTGTTGTTACGCTCACGCATTTACTCACTGAAAGTAAAATCGTGAAGCAACAAGAAAAGCAACTGATGGATATTCTCAACCAAGTTGTTCCACCCAACAGTCATAATAACTTATTGTACAAAAGCTGCATTTTCGTCAAAAACGAAAAGTATTTAGGCACCCGCGATCACATGAAAGCTTATGTTGCCACCCTAAATGGTAAACCAACAGGTATCGCTATTGAAGGTGTCGCCCCAAACGGTTATAGCGGTGCCATTAAATTGGTTGTTGGTTTACAAGCCGATGGTACTGTGACTGGAGTTCGTATTTTAGAAGAAAATGAAACCCCAGGATTGGGTGATAAAATAAAAAAACGTGTCAGTAACTGGGTTGACAGCTTTGTTGGTAAAAAAGTCGAAGGACCAGAAGATAAACGCTGGGCGGTACAAAAAGACGGTGGTCAATTTGATCAATTTACAGGTGCGACCATCACACCTCGTGCTGTCGTTGGTGCAGTAAAAAATATTTCACTGTATTTTGAAGAAAATAAACAAGCTCTCTTCCAACATCCATTAAATTGCCCGGAGGAAAAATGAGTACCAATAAAGAACTCATGCTAAACGGCATGTGGAAAAATAACCCTGCCGTCGTTCAGTTGCTAGGGCTGTGTCCTCTATTAGCCGTATCTTCAACCATTACCAATGCGATGGGATTGGGATTAGCCACTACAGCAGTTTTGGTTTTCTCCAACTTGACGATTTCACTTGTTCGTCAATGGGTACCGAATGAAATTCGAATTCCCGTCTTCGTCATGATCATTGCCTCATTGGTCACTTGTGTTCAATTGATCATGAAAGCCTATACCTACGGCTTGTATCAATCATTGGGCATTTTTATTCCTTTGATTGTGACCAACTGCATCATCATTGGGCGAGCAGAAGCCTTCGCATCAAAAAATAAAGCGCTTCCTTCCATATTAGATGGATTATGGATGGGTTTAGGCATGACCTGTGCCCTCATGGTACTGGGTGGCATTCGTGAAGTACTTGGTAACGGCACGCTATTTGATGGTGCAAATCTTCTCTTAGGGCAATGGGCAACCGTGCTAAAAATTCAAGTTTTTCATTTAGACAGTAAGTTTTTATTAGCTATTTTACCGCCCGGTGCTTTCTTTGGCGTAGGGTTTATGATTGCTCTCAAAAATGTCATTGATAAAAAATTAAAAAAGAAACAAAAAATCACAACATCAGAGAATACCGTCACGAAGCCCTCAACCTCGTGCCATTAAATATAACAAGATTGCTATTCAGCTAATAAGACATCATCTTATTGGCTGAATCTTGTTGATTTTGTCGCCCACACTATTTTTTGAAAACATTAAAGACAGCCCATGAATAATAAAAAACGCATCGAAATATTGACGCGATTACGCGCAGAAAATCCTCACCCTCAAACCGAACTGAATTGGAACAGTCCATTTGAGTTATTAATCTCAGTATTACTATCAGCTCAAGCAACTGACGTCAGTGTGAATAAGGCAACGGCAAAACTCTACCCTGTTGCCAATACCCCTCAGGCCATCTTTGATCTAGGCGTTGATGAATTAAAAACGTACATCAAAACAATTGGCTTATTCAACAGTAAAGCTGAGCACATCATTAAAACCTGCCGCCTACTTTTAGACAAACACCAAGGTCAAGTACCAGAAGACAGAGCCGCACTTGAAGCCTTGCCTGGAGTTGGAAGAAAAACGGCAAATGTTGTTTTAAATACCGCGTTTGGTTGGCCAACCATTGCCGTCGATACACACATTTTTCGAATATCAAATCGCACACAATTTGCCATTGGCAAAAATGTGGATGAAGTTGAACAAAAATTACTAAAAGTAGTGCCAGCTGAATTCAAGGTTGATGTGCATCATTGGCTTATTTTACATGGTCGTTACACTTGTATCGCGAGAAAACCACGCTGTGGTAGCTGTATTATCGAAGATTTATGTGAATTTAAAGATAAAGTAGACAATGAATAATGAAATCAAAGACACATAAAATTCTTTAAGTTTAAAATAATTTAAAATTTGGTTCTGAACTCAAAGACAGCCTCTAACGTATTCAGTATCCTTTTCTTTTCTCTTAACAATGGGATCCATTCATGACACAAGGTCGAATTCTTCATACTATGTTACGCGTAGGCGATCTTGATCGCTCTATTGCTTTCTACACAGACATAATGGGCATGACCTTATTACGAAAACGTGAAAACGAAGCCTATCAGTATACTTTGGCTTTTTTAGGTTACGGAGATGAAAGCAGTGAAGCCGTTATCGAATTAACTTATAATTGGGGCGTTAACGAATACGATCATGGTAATGCCTATGGTCATATTGCCATTGGTGTCGCTGATATTTACCAAACTTGCATGGCAATACGCGTCGCCGGTGGTGACATTACACGTGAGCCTGGTCCAGTAAAAGGCGGTAGCACACACATTGCGTTTATCCGTGATCCTGATGGTTATGCGATTGAGCTTATTCAAGGACGCTAATTGGCATCCCCATGCTCACTATTCGTTCAGTGAGCATGATTCTTTTACTTACTCCAATGACACCACTACCCGCTTATTTTTCATTCGTCCTTGTGCCGTTTCATTGCTAGCAACAATGCTATATTTTCCTCGACTTTGTGTTTTAATTCTTTCAGATCCAATTCCTAGAGCTTGTAACTGAGCTTTCAACCTAAGTACTTGCTGCTCTGATTTCAACTGCTGTTGAACTTTTGTCCCTCGATCATCCGAAAATG
>CAMQZF010000222.1 GCA_947039525.1 uncultured Photobacterium sp.
GAGAACACTTTAGGGCTATTTGTCTAAGGTATCTCGATTATGTGGTATGAGAAAATCGAGATTAGGACCTTTAGGCACAATTCCTGTGGGATTGATATTGTTATGGCTACGATAATAATGGGCTTTTATGTGTGTCATATTGACCGTTTCGGCGATTTTGGGTACTTGATACAGATCACGCACATAGCCCCAGAGATTAGGATAATCAACAATACGCTGTAAGTTGCATTTAAAGTGGCCGACATAAACCGGATCAAATCGCACTAACGTTGTAAAAAGTCGCCAGTCGGCTTCTGTGATTTCAGATCCAGTGAGATAGCGTTGTTGGGACAGTGTTTTTTCTACTGTATCTAAAGCGTCAAACAGTTCAGTGACAGCTAAAGTATAGGCTTCTTGTGTTGTCGCAAAGCCTGCGCGATACACGCCGTTATTAATGGTTGGATAAATAAAATCATTGATCTCGTTGATCTGCGGTTGTTTCTCTAATGGGTAAAAATCCACCTTAGCCGCTCCGACATCATCAAAAGCATCATTAAACATACGAATAATATCGGCAGATTCATTGCTCACAATGGTGTGAGTTTTCTTATCCCATAAAATCGGAACAGTCACATTTCCTGTGTAATCCGGATCGGCTTGAGTATAAATGTGATGAAGGAAGCGTGCTTGATAAAACGGATCAGGAATCACGCCGTCATCGGATAAAAAACTCCACCCATCTTTTTCCATTAAAGGATTCACCACCGAGATCGAGATCATCTCCTCTAGCCCTTTTAAGGCACGATAAATCAAAGTGCGGTGCGCCCATGGGCAAGCCAAAGAAACATATAAATGATAACGATAAGGTTCGGCTTTAAACCCAGCATCACCAGTGGGTCCGGCTTGACCATCTTTGGTGATCCAATGGCGGAAGCTTGATGCTTTACGTACAAAATCCCCTTTTTTGGATTCAGTCTCGTACCCGTTAGGATACCATCCTCCGTTAATTAATTGCCCCATATGGTGATTATCTCCCTTCTATTCTTTTGCTAAGAAAAAGATTTATACGTGATTTTTGATGTTGATCTTAGAACTGTAGTATCACGTGGGGTATGAATACTGAATGAGGTTATTTTATTTAGATATGTTGAGTGCGATCTTTAAACAAAGAATAAATCAGAAAAGCAAAGGTTACATGTAACGAGGTATTTATAAAAACAAATCGATAAAAAAAAGCGCAATTAAGCGCTTTTTTATCGATTAGAATGTTTATTTCGCAATAACAGGGGCTTTGCGTTTTAAACTGGCCAAGAGCATGTAAATGCAAGTGCTCAATAAGACAATGAAGAAAAAGCCCATTAACCCGTTTGTTTTGGTTAAAAATTGATTAGCTACCAAAGGCCCGCAAGCTGAGCCAACACTATAGCAAAACAACATAACTTGTGTTGCGGCAACGATAAAAGAAGAATCTAACTCATCGCACGCCAATGTGATGGCAATGGGGTACAGAGCAAACGATGCCATGCCTAATAAAGTCAATGCAACCACAAGAACTGAGTAACTGTTGCTTAAAAAGATCAGCCCCATTGCAAAAACACCCAATAAACACATCATTGCAAGCAATAATGACTTATTCATTCGTGTCGATAATAGGCTGATAACAGGTTGAATAAGCATACCGCCCAACACTACGGCAGCCATCAAATAACCTGTACGGTTATTGCTGATACCACTGTATTTTAATGCTAAAGGCATTAAGCCATAAATGGATCCCATGACAATACCAGAAACCAAACAACCTATCATCGCAGGTTTGCTCAGCGTTAAAATTTTCTTAAATGGCATAGTTTGATGACTATGGCTATTAGGTTGACCTTGTTTTACAAATAAAGGCGGTAAAATAGCGGCAATAATCAATACAAAAATAACAATAAAAGGTTCAAAACCTTGAGTGCCAAAGGCGCCAATACCAAATTGACCTAATGTCGTACCGCCATAAAGTGCTGTCATGTACAAGCCAAGACGAAACGCTCGCTCTTTCTTATTACCGATGAGCAACCAAGATTCGATGACGACAAAAACACCAGCAACAGCAATGCCAGCAATAAAGCGTGTTAATAACCACATTTCTTTATTTGGAAATAAAGGCAGTGCGACAATCGTTAATGCTAATGTGCCCAAAAAGCTAATAAAAGCAATTCGATGACCCATACGAGCAATAATAGGTTCAATTAATAAAGACCCCATTAATAAACCTAAGTAATAAACGCTGGCTAACCAACTCGCAAAACTACTGTCCATATGAAAATGCACTAAAGCCAATGGCAATAAACTCATTAAATATCCAGAAGCAACGGCAAAAATGGTTAAGCCTGCAACAGGGACTAATAAGCTGTTTGATTGGGGTTGAGTTAGAGTGTTCATTAGCGGTGCATTCCCTAAAGAAAGAGAGGAACAAAAATGGGTGTGATGAATTCATCAAAAGTGGGGCGAATATGAAGGCAAATAGACACAGAGTAAAATGAGAAAAAATAATGTGAAATCAGCTACGGATAACGGAAAGTTATAACAAAAAAAACTGATTAGAGTCGAATGAATTTTGTTTCTTATTAAAGAAAGTAATTACCTGATGGTGTGGTTGTTTTTGTCAAAATGACCTTGATTTCGATTAAAAAATCGTTAGAGGTATAATCGTTTTTTTTTGCGAGTTTTTTTGTTTATTTTTGAAGTTTTTTTTCAATGGGTAACAAAGGGTAAGATTAAAACGCATTCTTTTATTTTTGTTATATTTATCTTTGTTTTTTTTTATAGCTTTAAAAAGTAGTTTTTTTTTCTAAATAAATGCGGATTAAGAGGAAAAATAGTAATTTTATTTTTTAAAAAATGAGTATATTAGCCTCTAACCTTAATCTGTTGTTGGTTGAGCTCATCTCTAGGTTTCAGTTGCAGGTACCGAAATGAAAATACAACTTTGGCAAGGCTTTATTGAACGTGTAAAAAAGGACGTGATTCCAGCTTTAGGATGTACAGAGCCGGTTTCTGTCGCCTTAGCCGCCGCTATTGCAACTCAAAAGCTGGGTAAACAGCCATGCATGATTGAGGTTGAGGTTTCTCCAAACTTAATGAAAAACGGCATGGGAGTTGGGGTTCCTGGTACGGGTATGGTTGGTTTACACATTGCCGCAGCGATTGGTGCTGTAGCGGGTGATCCGGATGGTGGTTTAGAAGTTTTAACCCAGATTACTGACGAAGATGTACACCAAGCCAAACTTTTACTCGATGAACATCGAGTGACCGTCAAAGTTGCTGAGGTTACGCGTTTATTGTTGGCCAAAGTGACCGTTCAATCGGATGAGAACTGCATTTCAGTGACGATCGCTGATAATCATACTCAAGTGATCGAAATCGTTGAAAATGGTCATATTGTATTCTCGTTAAAACAAGGCACGGTTGATACCTCGAAAAAGATGGTACAGAACCCGTTTGCAGAGGCGAATGCTCGCGATATTTATGAGTTTGCGGTGAATGCACCCTTGGCTGATATTGCGTTTATCGAAGAGGCTTTTTATCTTAATGAGGCTTTGTCTCAAGAAGGGTTAAGCAAAGATTACGGATTGCAAATTGGTGCTTCTTTCCGTCGTAATATTGAACGTGGTTTATTAAGCGCTGATTTATTAACTAATGTACTTATGCGCACTTCAGCGGCATCCGATGCACGTATGGATGGTGCAATGAAGCCAGCAATGAGCAATTCTGGATCAGGCAATCAAGGTATTGCTGCGACCATGCCTGTTGTGGTCGTCGCGGATCATTTAAAAAGTTCACGTGAAGACTTAATTCGAGCGCTCATGATGTCCAATTTAATGGCGATTTACATTAAAAGTTATCAAAATAAATTGTCAGCATTATGCGGTGCAACCACAGCTTCAATGGGTGCTGTTTCTGGCATGACATGGTTATTAGGCGGTCAGTTTGAGCAAATTAGCCATGCTATTTGCAGCATGATTGGTGATATTTCAGGGATGATTTGTGATGGTGCTAAAACCAGCTGCGCAATGAAAGTATCTTCTTCGGCAAGCTCCGCAGTTAAATCGGCATTAATGGCGTTAGATGGCATTCGAGTGACGGGTAATGAAGGCATTGTTGCGAATGATGTTGATGATACTATTCGTAATTTATCGTTATTAGCTAATGGTTCAATGCGTCAGGTTGATGTGCAAATTTTAGAAATCATGAC
>CAMQZF010000223.1 GCA_947039525.1 uncultured Photobacterium sp.
TACACATAATAAACCACTCATAAAAGCATCCCCAGCTCCGGTAGTATCAACGACTCTAACCGATTGAGTAGGAACGTTATGTGTTTTACCTTGATATCGAATAACCGTTTCTTGATCGCCTTGTGTCACAATAAGCAATAAAGGAGAAAAGCTTTCTTCCATAATGATTAATGCGTCAGGTAAGTTTAATGTTTCCGTTAACCACAACACTTCTTCAAGAGAAAGCTTAATCACATCAGCCAATAACAATGCCTGATAAATAACGTCTCGCATTTCAGCAACATCAGCCCATACCGATTCTCGAAGATTCGGATCAAAAGCCACAAATCCACCGATTTGTTTTATGTTTTTCATTGCAGAAAAACACGTTGTACGACTGGGTTCATTCGCCAATGCAATAGAGCACAGATGTAACCACTGTCCTTGTCGAAACATGGGAACATCTTCATTTGTTATAAATTGATCCGCACTAGGCATGACCATAAAACAAAAGCTGCGCTCACCATGTTCGTCTAATGACACTAACACCGTGGAAGTACGATGAAGTGGATCTAAGCTTAACTGAGTAACATCCACATGTTCCGTTTTTAATACCGAATGCATAAACTGACCAAAAGGATCGTCACCTACCCGGCCAAAAAAACCAACACTTCCACCCAAACGAGCAATACCAACAGCCACATTGGCAGGTGCACCACCCGCACATTTTAAATAAGAATCAGAACCGTTTGGAATTAAATCCACAACGGCATCCCCACTCACCCATACTTTATTCATAGACTCTGCCTTTTTGAACGGCACTATAATCAAGCAGAGGCTAATCCACAACCGAGGAACATTGAGTTAAGTGATCACGAATCGCACTGTGTAATCGAGTCGCTTGTTGACAAATAAGATCCGATTTCCCTAAATACTGCAGGCATAATTCACTAATTTGCTCTTGTAAGGCTAGAAGTTCTTGATCACTTAAATCTTGGTATTGCTTAGGATCATGCAAATAATGCTGAATACGCTCTAAATTCATCGGGAATCTCCATTTAAATTTACCTATCCTAACCAGCGATGCTTTTTTATAGCGTGATCTTGTTAACACTTTTCATTTTTTATTTGTTGTTGAAAAATGAAAAGAAAAAAATTAACAAAAAAAAGACAACTGTGACTTTAAAAAAAGAAAATTACCTTATAAAACAAAATGAAAACCATAAACCTAAATACGTAATTTTAAGTTATTGTTATCAATATTGACAATAATATTGACAAAGAATAATTTGACATTATGAATTGAAAATAAACAAAAGCCGTACTTCTATGAAAAAATTAATGCCTCTTTCTTTAATCATTGCTGGCTGTATTGGCCTAGCTGGCTGTCAGAGTGTTCCAACAGGTCAAGAGTATGCTCAAGACGTACAAATTATTCAGGGAACGGGCGCTTGTAATTTCTTTGCCCCCGCATTTAATGATGCGTTAAATCATTATTTACCTAAGAATCAAGAACGTAAAAATGAAGTCATTGGTTCACGCTTAATTGGATTGAACTATCTGATTTACGATTATGCAATGCAATCTGGCAATCAAAATTTTGCTATTAAACCGTTATCCGTCGAACCGGATGTATTAGTTGATCGTGTTCTGACCTATTGTACGAATGTCAAAGAGCAATATCAGCAGCTACCAAAAAATGTTAAATACACAAAACCCTCAGCTGATTTATACGTTAATGCCTTTCTCTATCCATTCAGTCATTATTTAAACGTACAACACACTTTGCAATCTAAAGAGTTTCCACACTCCACCAGCATAGACTTCAATCACTTCATGCAGCAGGAAGCTTATAATTACGCAATTCATCTGAATGAAGTAGATCGCAGTAAGTAAATAAGCAATATTGCCAAAGAAACTCACCACATTGTGACCCATAATGAACAAAACAATGTGGTGTGAGCGTATTTTCTTTTTTATTAAATGACTCGAAATTCGTTAAATTCAGGTATTCTAATTGTCTGTTTTTGGTTTCGGTTTTCTTCGATTATGATTCATTCAACGCTACAGCACTATTTTGGCTTCAATCAATTACGTCAAGGTCAAGAAGCAGTCATACAACGCATTTTAGACGGACATTCAGCTGCCGCTATTTTCCCAACAGGTAGTGGAAAGTCACTGTGTTATCAGCTTCCAGCGCTCTTATTACCAAATCTAACATTAGTGATTTCACCATTACTCGCATTGATGGACGATCAATTAGCCTTTCTTCACGCGCACAATATTCCTGCTGAAAGCATCAATTCGACACAAACAAAAGAAGAAACACAACGTATTTATGCCGATATAAAAAATGGAAAAGTGAAAATTTTAATGGTTTCCGTCGAGCGTTTAAATAACGAACGCTTTCGACACTTTTTAAAGCAAATTCCATTAAGTTTACTTGTGATTGATGAAGCACACTGTTTGAGTGAATGGGGACATAATTTTCGCCCCGATTATTTAAAACTGCCAAAATACCAAACCTTATTTAATATTCCGCAAGTTTTATTACTAACCGCGACCGCAACGCCCAAAGTCATTCAAGACATGAGTGAAAAGTTTGGTATTCCGAGTGAAAATGTCATTACCACAGGTTTTTATCGTTCTAATCTTGATTTAACCATCTTACCTGCAGAAGAAAGTCAAAAAGACGCCATACTCATATCCCAGTGTAAAGCCGATCCAAGCTTGCCAACAATAGTCTATGTCACTTTACAGAAAACCGCAGAAACTGTGGCAAATCGTTTACAAGCCCAAGGAATTAACGCCAAAGCGTATCATGCTGGATTAGACGCTACGCTCAGAAAAGATCTTCAGCGGCGCTTTATGAATGGAGAAATACAATGCATGGTCGCAACCATTGCCTTTGGTATGGGCATTGATAAATCCAATATTCGTCGAGTGATTCACTTCGACTTACCAAAATCCATTGAAGGTTATTCTCAAGAGATTGGGCGTGCTGGACGAGATGGCTTACCGTCTTATTGTAGCGTGATCGGCAATCAAAATGGATTAACCGTATTAGAAAATTTCATTTATGGTGATACGCCTGATAAACAAAACCTCATCGCCGTACTGGAAGACTTACAAGCTCACTCACAACAATGGGAAATATTGCCAACACGACTTGCCAGTGATTGTAATTTGCGAGCCTTACCCTTTAAAACCTTATTAGTGTACTTAGAACTGCGTGGACTGATTCAATCTCAATACGCATATTATGCAGAGTATCGTTTTAAATGTTTAATTCCCGATGAAAATATCGTGGCACAGTTTCAAGGCGAGCGACAACAGTTTGTTCAACAGTTATTTGACTATGCGCCTAAGGCGAAAATTTGGCGCACATTGGATTTTGACGGTTTATACCAAAGACATCATGTTGATCGTCAACGAGTGATGGCTGCTTTAGAATATTTCCAAGAAAAAAACTGGATTGAATTAGAAACAAAACAATTAACCGAAGTCTATCGCATAGAACAACCAAACTTTTCCATTGAGCAAGAAGCCGAAGCGTTATTCACACTATTCAAAGACAAAGAATGCAGTGAAATTCACCGTATTCACGCCATGATAAACCTGTTTGAATCCCCTCAATGTCTAAGTCATCAATTAGCACAATATTTTAGTGATCAAAACGCGCCAAAACACTGTGGACATTGCTCCGTATGCAGAGGTCATCAAGCACTTTTACCCAAATCAGAAACCAGCATCGCATTTGACACTATGCCCTTAACCACATGGTGCCAAGCCTTTATTTTAGCTTGTCCGACCAAGCCATCCGCAGAAGCATTAACTCGATTTTTATTAGGCATCTCCAATCCCTTACATACTCATATCAAAGCCAGACAATTAGCGGGCTTTGGGCAATTGGAACAGGTGCCTTTTCAAACCGTACGTGACTGGGTACAACGTACTGTCTTAAAAATCTAATTAATAAAGACAATCATCTTCATCAACTAAAAACATCAAAAGATGATTGTCTCTCCTTTGCTATTTATCGCTAATACAAATACAAATACAAATACAAATACAAATACAAATACAAAAAATATCAATAAATAAAAAAAGAACACATTTACTTCGATTTTTTCTGCCAAATTGTCATATCAGATAAAGAATGCTGATACTTACGATCCGTTTCACGAATGACAAAAGGCACGTCTTGACGATGAATCAACGTAAACCGTGC
>CAMQZF010000224.1 GCA_947039525.1 uncultured Photobacterium sp.
GATAAGGCGTAGGAGCTAGAAACGGTGAATCCGTTTCAATCAATAAACGCTCTAATGGTAATTGGCTTACGACGTGTTTTAAATCGCTGGATTTATTAAAGGTCACAATTCCTGAAATAGAAATATAGAAACCTAATTCTATGCAAGCCAGTGCCATTTCCAAATTTTCAGTAAAGCAATGGATGACACCACCACACTTTTCCGCGCCTTCTTCACGTAAGATTTGTAGCGTGTCTTCTCTTGCCATTCGCGTATGAATGATTAATGGTTTATTTAACTCAACAGCCAAACGAACTTGTTGACGAAATACGTCTTTTTGACACTCCGCTAATTCCGGTTGGTAGTGATAATCTAATCCAGTTTCACCAATCGCAATCACTTTATCGTGTATAGCAAATGATCGTAATTCCTCATAATCAAATCCTTCAGCGACATCAAGAGGATGAACACCACACGAGGCAAACACATTATCGTGACCTTCTATCATCGCCATCATTTTTGGGAAGCTTTTCAGAGTTACCCCAACAGACAAAAAGTAATCAACCCCTTTGTCTTTTGCTTTTGCTAGC
Source organism: uncultured Photobacterium sp. (assembly GCA_947039525.1). Taxonomy (GTDB): domain Bacteria; phylum Pseudomonadota; class Gammaproteobacteria; order Enterobacterales; family Vibrionaceae; genus Photobacterium. The sequence continues at coordinate 570 of CAMQZF010000224.1, forward strand.
ACATCTGCGACATCTTGGTGTGTTGCTTCGTAATCCAATTTATCCAAATGGCAATGTGAATCAATAAACACGTTCTGCTCCTTCCATAAAATCAGTCAACCATTCGATGATCAGTAATTCTCGATTCAAACCAGAATGTTGATCCAATCGCTGACGTAACCGATTTATGTGATTAATTTGTTGAATAAGTCGTTCAGTAGGAATAAGTAATGATAATCGCTGAATGTCTGTTGCAGATTGATCACAATGAACCCAATTAACGGTAATCCCTTGCTGGCATTTCAGCGCATCCATTAAGGCGTAACATAACCAAATTAATGCTACGCTGCCGCTTTTTTCACATTGGTTAACAGTATCAAATAAACCAAGGTGAGGAGGATGAATAAACGTCAAAAAATCAGACAGCAATGAGAGATGCTGTTGGGCACCTTCCTGTTCAAGAAATGCCAGAACCTGCAAAGGAGCGCAATTATTTAAACGAATCGCTTGCGTGGTAATTAAGCTGGGATCAATCTTTTGCTCAATCAACCAGTCTTTGCATTCTATTTCACTTGGGCAGTGTATGTGCCATTTACTGCAACGACTCACAATGGTCGGTAATAATCCATCCAAACTGGATGAGGTTAAGATAAAATGGCATTGCACTGGCGGCTCTTCTAATGTTTTTAATAATGCATTAGCTGCCGCTTCACCTAGACTATCGGCTTGTTCAATCACAATGACACGTTTACCACCCAATTGTGACGATGCCATCGCTTGCCCTGTAACTTGACGAATCGCGTCAATCCCAATTTGCTTACCGGCTTGTTCTGGGCGAATGAGATGCAAATCAGGATGATTTCCCGAATCAATGAGTTGACAACTATGGCAAATGCCACAAGCTTCCGTATCACTGTTAACGCATAAAACTGTTTTCGCCAAATAGGCACTTAATACCTCAGCACCACAGCCTAATTCTGCTGTTAATAATGTGGCATGAGGCATTCGATCTTGTCGTAATAAATTCTGCCAATATTGCCAAACAGGCCGTAGCCAAGGGTACATCATTTACTTATGATCCTTTAGCCACATGATTAATGCCTCTGTAATCGATTGACTGACATTCTCTAATGATTGCCCAGCATCGATAATACAAACAGCATCATCCGTTTCAGACAGTTCCAAAAAACGCTGACGAGCACGTTCAAAAAAAGAAATATCCATAGTTTCAATTCGATCTAATTCGCCACGCCCTCGTGCACGCGCTAAACCGAGCTTAGGATCAATATCCATATATAAGGTCAAATCTGGGCGAAAATCACCCAAAACAGTTTGACGCAAGTTGCTCATCAAATTCACATCAAACCCACGCCCACCACCTTGATAGGCTTGTGATGACATATCATGGCGATCCCCCACTACCCAAGCACCACTCGCCAAGGCGGGTTTGATGACGTTATCCACTAATTGAATACGCGCTGCGTACATCAGTAATAACTCAGCCATGTCGGTTAATGGCTCATCAGGATGACCTTCTTTCACTAAAGTGCGCATTTGCTCTGCTAACGGTGTTCCCCCTGGCTCTCGAGTGGCTTGCACATCTTGAATGCCGTGTTGATTTAGTAACTCCATCACCAAATGAATGGCTGTACTTTTTCCTGCGCCTTCAAGGCCTTCAATTACTATAAATTTTCCAGTCATCAGTTCTTCAATGTTTTTAAATACGCTTGAACCGCACGATTGTGTTCAGCTAAAGTCACAGAAAAGACATGCCCACCTTTGCCATTTGCAACAAAGTAATAGTATGGACTTGTCGGTGGATTTAAGGCCGCCAAAATAGACGCTCTATTTGGCATTGCAATTGGGGTCGGTGGCAACCCTTTAATCACATACGTATTATACGGAGTTGGTGTACGAAGATCTTTACGCGTAATATTGCCATCATATTTATCGCCTAAACCATAAATAACTGTAGGATCCGTTTGTAAACGCATGCCAATACGTAAACGATTCATAAAGACCGATGCCACCAAACCACGTTCTTTTGGTAAGGCCGTTTCTTTTTCAATGATCGACGCCATAATTAAAGCTTGATAAGGCGTTGTTATTGGCAATTTCTTTTCTCGGTTTGCCCATGCATCACCAAGAAAATCCTGCATTTGCTCATAAGCGCGCTTTAACACCGAAAGATCCGTTGCCCCAGCCGTATAATAATAGGTATTCGGCAATAAGCAGCCTTCTAAATCTTTATGATCAGCACCAATCGCTTTCGCAATTTCAGCTTCTGTCATACTCTCCGTATCATGGATCATATAAGGCCGTTGAGATAACGTTGTTAACCACGCTTTAAAATGATCACCATCAATCAAGGTTACCGAAAATTGATGCTCTTTTCCTGAGCCCACTAAGGTAATAACTTCTCTTAATGTCATGTCCGGTTGGATTTGATACGTTCCTGCTTTGATATGCGCAAGTTGTGGTTCTAAGCGACTGATTAACTCTAACCATGTTGAAGGATTAATGACATTCAGTGCCACAAGTTGATCCAATAATTTAGAAAAACTGTCCCCCGTATTCACGGTAATAAAGGTTTCACTGGTAGTTAAAATCGGTTCATTCAACACCGATTTTACTTGTTGATATGACCATAATGTAGCCCCACCCAAAAGGACAGATAAAAATAACAAGCCAAAAATCCATTTTTTCAACACAAATACAACCTCTTTGATAAAGCTTCGAGAGCCTGAAAATTTTGATACGTTCTCTGTTGGATTCGATTAATCGGCACCAGTTCCATTAATGCATTCGTAATAAAGATTTCCTCTGCATCCCATAACACAGATAAACCCATATCGACTAACTCGACATCATAGCCACAATGTATTGCTGTGTTAATCACTTCAGCACGCATCACACCATGCACACCACTGTCTTTCAAATACGGCGTATATAATGTCTTACCACACCGCCAAAAAATATTTGCCACTGTCGTTTCACAAATATGACCATTGGCATCCAAAACGACACTGTCCAAATATCCTTTACTCTCAGTTTCCGCTTTTACTAATACTTGTTCTAAGCGATTAAGATGCTTCATACCCGCTAACATTGGGCTAATAGAAAGGCGTTGTTCACACACTCCCAATTCAATGCCTTTTGTCTTCCATTCAGAATAACGTTCAGGCCACTGAGCTTGAGTGACCACCACTTGGGTTTGTTGACACCCCATAGGGCTATAACCTCTCCCACCAGAACCTCGGCTGAACAATATCTTTATCACACTTCTTTGAGCCAAGTTTTGAGTGCTCGTTGCTAGTTTAAACACAACCGTTTCTAATTCAGCCCAGTCATTAAAAGTAATCGATAATCGCGCTAATGATGATTCAAAACGCGCACGATGCCGCTTCCAAAGCCTAGGCTCTGCATTGTCAACTAGAATCGTTGAAAAACAGCCATCACCGTATTGCATTGCACGGTCCATCACAGACAAAGTTGCAGTTTGATTGAAGGGTAATAAGATTATCGATGACATGGATTTACTCTTTTTTACTTATAAAAAAAGCCCGGTAGAAACTACCGAGCTATTTTATCACAATCAATGCAGACTTAGATTTTCTTAAACAGTAACGAACCGTTAGTACCACCGAAGCCGAAAGA
>CAMQZF010000225.1 GCA_947039525.1 uncultured Photobacterium sp.
TGTTGAGGCTGTTGAGGCTGTTGAGGCTGTTGAGGCTGTTGAGGCTGTTGAGGCTCCATCATCGAAATCTCTGATGACGAATCAATCGTTTCTTGTTTCTCTCTTGTTTCTACTGGTGTCGGTAAAGAGACCGTTTCTACCGCAGAAACAGAATTAGCTAACGGTGCTACTGGCACAGGTATCGATATGCCAGAGCTCAACACTTCTTTCGTGACTGCTGGTTTCGTAACCACCGATGACGGGGATGCCATCGGCGCCTGAGTCGGAACAGAAATCCCTTTCGGTGTAATGGGTTGATGTGCTGCAGGGCGAAATGCCAACATGCGCAAAAGTACCATTTCTAAGCCACAACGACCGTCTGGGGCATACGGCAAATCTTTACGCCCCTGTAATGCAATTTGATAACATAATTGCACATCTTGTGGTGGCATTTTCTCACTCAATACACGAATACGCTCAGCATCTGGAAATTCACTGTCCAATGATGAGGGTAATGCTTGATACAAAGCTAAACCATGCAGTTGCGAGGCTAATTCAGCCAATAAACTGTCCCACTCAACACCATTACTGGCAATCTGTTGCAGCGTGTTCATGACCAAATCAGCTTGGTGATCGACCATAGATTCAAGCAAAAACAAGGCTTGATCGGTACCAAGCGTTCCAAGCATAGTGCGAACCGTATCGTCCATGACCTGACCATTTCCCAAGGCAATGGCTTGGTCGGTCAAGCTTAAGGCATCACGCATACTGCCATCAGCAGCACGAGACAATAAATTTAAGGCTTGCCCATCAAAAGGAATGGTCTCTTTATTTAAAATACGAGCCAGTTGCCCTTTAATTTGCGTGGGATCCAGATGTTTTAAATGGAACTGCAAACATCGAGATAAAATCGTAACGGGTAATTTTTGAGGATCTGTGGTAGCCAGAATGAATTTAACGTATTCCGGTGGCTCCTCAAGGGTTTTTAACAGTGCATTAAAACTGTGACGAGAAAGCATGTGCACTTCATCAATTAAGTACACTTTGAAACGCCCACGAGCTGGCTTGTACTGGACATTATCTAATAACTCGCGCGTGTCTTCGACTTTAGTGCGCGATGCGGCGTCAATTTCTAATAAATCAACAAATCGACCTTCATCAATCGATCGGCAATTATCACAGACCCCACATGGGGTTGCTGTAATGCCTTGTTCACAGTTTAATCCTTTCGCAAAAATACGAGCGATGGTGGTTTTACCCACGCCTCGCGTACCGCTGAATAAATACGCATGGTGTAATCGGTTGTGTTCAAGCGCATTGGTCAGTGCGGTCAATACGTGAGATTGCCCCACCACATCGGAAAATTGATGCGGCCGCCACTTGCGCGCCAAAACTTGATAACTCATGTTAAACACCTTATGCAATCACAGCGATTGTCATTATTTGACCATAATGACAAGAAACTCTTTATTATTATACGATGATTTAGGGCACGTAATGGTGCCCTAATTAGACTCTAATTAGAATCAGTGACCTGGGAAGTCACAAATGCTGTAAATGTTTAAACCTTGTTTCTTTAAACGCTCAGCACCACCAATATCTGGCAAGTTAATAACGAATGCAGCGTCTTCAACAATACCACCTAAACGACGCACCAAATTCGTGGTTGCTTCAATCGTACCGCCAGTCGCCAATAGATCGTCCACCAACAATACACGATCGCCTTCTTGAATTGCATCAACGTGAATTTCTAAGGTGTCTTTGCCGTATTCTAATTCGTAACTTTCGCCAATGACTTCACGTGGCAATTTTCCGGGTTTACGAACAGGAACAAAACCAACACCAAGCTCTAATGCTAAAGGTGCACCGAATAAAAAGCCGCGGGCTTCTGTACCAACGACTTTGGTAATGCCTTGATCTTTGTACTGTGCAAGCAACAATGCAATGGTGGCACGGTAGGCCGCAGGATCTTCCATCAAGCTTGTTACATCGCGGAATAAAATCCCTGGTTTTGGGTAATCTTGAATGGATTTAATGCTGTTTTTGATCAAAGCAAGGGTGTCTTGAGTCATAATGATTTCCAAACCATCACACGTACACTGTGATGCAGTAGGCCAATAAATCAATAATGGTGAGATAATCGCACCATTAAGAGAAACGCATTGTTGTTAATGCGGTCGACCATAGTATTAATTTTCGTTAGCAGGAGCAACTGAGTCCAAGACAGCGATTCGATTAAATCCGAATAATACGCCAATTGATAAGCAAAAGAGCATGATTTTTAACCAAATCATGGGTGCAAACCAAATAGAAAAAAGAAAGCTAACCACAATACAAATATTACCGCGATATTTTACCGTTGGAGAAATAGCACGATGAGTTTTCCAATTGTGTAACAATGGACCAAATTGAGGATGGGCGTACAGCCATTTCGTCAACTTTGGAGATCCTTTCATAAAACAAGTACTGGCTAATAACACAAAAGGCGTCGCTGGCAATAAAGGCAATACGATACCTAATAAGGCTAAGCCAACAAAAACAATACCAAGCCCTGTCCATAAAGCTTGACGAAACTGCATTTTTTTACTCATCATAAATTCCCTTTTTTTCTTTTATCCATTCAAATCTGCCACACACTTAAAAATGCCCAAAGTAACAACCTATTTTCTTTGCGAAAAGCAAACGTTTTACTCGCCATTTTGCCTTAATTCCTCAATGAATATTGATACATATCATTCTCTCCTGTGCGAGAAAAGCGCACACTATTTCACACATTATCATTGAAGAATAAGATCATCACTTATGGCACCATTAACACTTGAGCAGCAAGCTCTTTGTCAGCAAAAATTGCTATTGGAATACCAACAATTAATTAAAATACTGCACAGTACTTTATCGGCTCAACACGAGATGGATGTGAATACGTTACTCTCAGAAGCCAAAAGACATTCTACTCATGACATTGTCAAATTAGCGTATCAGTTAGAACAAACGGATGCCGCTCTTTGTGCCATTCACCTTGACTTATATGGTTTATGTGTCGATTGCGAATCGAACATTGACGCAGCAATCTTATTACAAACCCCCACGCAACCTCGATGCACAGAATGCCAAACTCACGACCATTATCATCACAATAAATAAGTGGATTACGAATGAGTGATGACAGTTACTTTTACCGTTAAGATTTCGACGCTAACCAAACTTTAAACGCTTGCTGTTCTTCGAGCGTCGATTGTTGATAAAAGGCTTTAAGTGACAATCTTGTTTCCACTTTTTTCATGTCAGCACCCTTTGATGATTTCGAGTTATTTGATGGAGCCTCTGACATTGTAATACCGTGTTTTTGATTATAGCTCTCGACTAAATTAGCTACATTTCGGTACGCTGCTACACCTTGCCCCTCTAAGGCTACACTTGGCAATAAGGTTACAGCGCTATTTTGTTTTAATGACCATTGTGGATCACGCTGAAAATGTGCCTTTGCCTGTGATAACGAATTAATGGACGGTAAAGTGATCATCGCATCTTGTTGGGTTAAGTTCACCGTCAGAAGATAAGGGCGAGAAGTAAATAAACGATCTTTATTGCCTTCTCTCACTTCACCATCAAAACGAACCGCTATTTGATGCTTTCCCGCAGGCAGTACTACCTGACGCGTTGGATTCCATGACGAGGTCTCTACGTTCTCACCATTAACAACTAAAAACTGAATATTATTGGCAACAGACAAATTTACCGCCGATGCTTGAGCACTCACAAAGACACTCAAACCCAATACGACTTTCTTTAACATATCCATTCCTTTACAGACAACAAAGCCGCCATGGTGGCGGCTTTGAAAATTAAGCTTCAGCTAGAACTTAGAACTTCACTTCCATACCTGCTACGTAAGCCAGATCTTTTTGTGGTTCTTGATCATTGTCTGCCCAACCCATTTCTGCGTAAATACGTACGTTAGAGTTAAACTTGTGAGTCACGTTTGCGTAAATATTATCAGAGTGACCATTTACAACATCAAATCCTAGGATATTACCTTTACCATTGGCACGGTTGTAACCCAGTGCAAAAGTGTTTTTATCAATGGTGTAAGCCGCATTCACATCGAACACATCTAAATCAACGGTTGCAAACTTATTAGTTGCTGAGTCTTTGTATTCCATTTGACCGTAAGAAGCAGCTAAAGAAAGGTTATTTAAAGTGT
>CAMQZF010000226.1 GCA_947039525.1 uncultured Photobacterium sp.
TTATGGTGGACAATGATCAAGCACACCTCGTGCGTGAACGTGAAGTTTTGCCGCAATTGTGGCAAGGCGAACATGTGTTGCCCTAAAACAAGTTAAGGAAAGTCATGCAGATTCAGTTTTCTAAAATGCATGGGTTAGGCAACGACTTCATGATGGTTGATTGTGTAACCCAAAATGCGTTTTTTTCTCCGGATGCGATTCGCCGTTTGGCGGATCGTCACCGAGGGGTCGGGTTTGATCAGCTCTTGATAGTCGAGCCTCCTTACGACCCAGAAAGTGATTTCCATTATCGTATTTTCAATGCCGATGGCAGCGAAGTACAACAATGTGGCAATGGCGCGCGCTGTTTTGCTCGTTTTGTGTGGATGAAGGGACTTACCAACAAATACACGATGGCGGTAACCACGCAAGCTGGTCGTATGTTGTTGCAACTTGAGTCAGATAATCAAGTGACGGTGAATATGGGGGTGCCGAATTTTGATCCGGCTAAATTGCCCTTACGCGCAAACCAAGCAGAGAAAACGTATATTTTCCGTGTCTCTGATCAAACGGTATTTTGTGGTGCGGTCAGCATGGGCAATCCGCATTGTGTCACCGTGGTCGATGATATTACTACCGCTGATGTTGATACGTTAGGGCCGTTACTGGAATCGCATGAGCGTTTTCCTGAGCGTGTTAATGCTGGCTTTATGGAAGTGGTTTCGCCTAATTTCATTAAATTGCGCGTGTATGAACGTGGTGCAGGTGAAACTCAAGCCTGTGGCAGTGGTGCTTGTGCTGCTGTTGCAGTAGGTCGTATTCAAGGGTTATTGGACGAGAATGTGAAAGTGCAACTGCCGGGTGGCGAGTTACAAATTCGTTGGGCGGGAGAAGGCAAACCTTTGTACATGACCGGTCCGGCAACCCACGTTTATGATGGACAAATTGTAATATGAGTTCGATGTCTCCTTGTGATGAGGCGCAATTGGCGCAGCGCAGTACACAAGAGTTGGATGCCGATGTGGTTGAGTATTTGCGTACTCAACCCGATTTTTTTCTGCGCCATGAAGAATTGGCGCAGTCATTAACCTTACGCCATGCCGAATACGGCACAGTGTCGTTACTGGAATACCAGATTCGACGGTTGCGAAAGCGTATTCAACAATTGGAAAAGCAACACAGCACAACAATTACTATTGCGACAAAAAATAGCGCTTTGCATCATCAGTTTTCTGAGGTGCAAATGCAGTTATTAGCTGCATCGAACCTTAATGATGTTCGTGGCATCCTAACGCATTTTGCGAAACAGCAAGGGTTAACGTGCCGTGTTTTTCTACTGCACGATGATATATCAAGCGATGATTTTTCGACGTTCAAACGAATCCAAAATCAACGGTTACAAGCATCTCGAGTGTATTTAGGGCGCTTGAACGTACAAGAAAGCCAAGTTTTGTTTGATGATCCACCATTATTAGGATCATTTCTGATTCATGAATTTGGTTTGAAGGGATCATTGGGCTTACTGTGTTTTTCCAGCAGTGACGGTGGTCATTTTCAACCCGATATGGATACAATTTTTATTGAGCAATTGGGGCAAGTGTTGGCGTATTTAGTAATGAATTGGGCAAATCTCTCCGAGATAAGCGCATGAGTGTGCGAATTCCGGCCTCATTATGTGAGGATTTAGAACGCTTTTATGAGCATTTACGGGTTCAACATCAAACCAGTGCAAATACCATCAACAATTATCGTCGACAATTAACCACTGTTAGTGAGCAATTGGTGAAATTTGGTGTGATGGATTGGCAAACTCTGGATACAGCATGGGTGCGTCAATTAACCAGTCAAGGCATGCGAGATGGACTTAGTCCGAGCAGTATTGCCCTACGTTTGTCGGCATTGCGACGGTTTTTAGATTATTTGATTGCCAATCATATTTTGACCGCAAATCCGGCAAAGGGTGTTTCTGCACCCAAAAAAGGTCGACCATTACCGAAAAATCTCGATGTTGACCAAATTGAGCAATTATTGAATGTTGACGATGGTGATCCACTCAGTATTCGTGATCGTGCCATGATGGAACTATTATACGGTGCTGGGTTGCGTTTATCTGAATTGGTGAGCTTGAATGTTGTCGATATTATTAACGTAGAAGATGAAATTCGAGTCATTGGCAAAGGGGACAAAGAGCGCTGTTTACCTTTTTCTGGATTAGCCAAACAATGGGTGCATCATTGGTTAACGGTTCGAGAATCTTTAGCCAATATCGAGGAAGTCGCATTATTTGTGTCGCGCCGAGGACATCGAATTTCCAATCGTAACGTGCAAAAGCGAATGGAGGAGTGGGGCATTAAGCAGTCAGTGTCAAGTCACATAAATCCACACAAATTACGTCACAGTTTTGCTACGCATGTTTTGGAATCAAGCGGTAATTTGCGGGCGGTGCAAGAATTATTGGGGCATGCGAATTTATCGACGACTCAAATTTATACGCACTTGGATTTTCAACACTTAGCCAAAGTATACGATGAGGCTCATCCTCGAGCGAAACGTCATAAAGAGGAAGGTCAGTTAACATGACCTGTTTGGGTACACAATAATATGGCATTTTCTTTGATTGATCAGATTAGCGTCATCAGTTTTGACTTGGATGATACGTTGTATGATAACCATCCCGTCATTGTTCGTACCGAACAAGCCATGCGTGACTGGCTACACCAAACATACCCTGAAACACATTCATTAGCGTTGGATTATTGGCAAGACTTGAAACAACAGATTGTAGTTGATCAGCCAATGCTCAAACATGATGTGACGCATTGGCGTTGGGTGGTATTAAAAACAGGATTCATGAAGTTAGGTTACGATGATAACCAAGCCATACAAATTGCAGATAAAGCCATTGATTACATATTAGCTGTACGTAATGACATTGATATGCCTCTGCTCACTCACCAAGTATTGAGCGCATTGAGCCAGCACTTTCCATTAGTAGCGATCAGCAATGGTAATGCCGATGTCGACAAAATCGGATTAGCACCGTATTTTTCATTGGTATTACGCGCAGGGCGAGACGGTTTATCGAAACCTGAATCGGACATGTTCATGGCAACGTGTCAGCATTTTTCGATAGCACCAAACGCGTTATTGCATGTTGGTGATCACATGCTCAGTGATGTGATTGGAGCGCAATTATCTGGTGTGAACGCGTGTTGGTTTAATCCAAAACAACAAATTTGGTTACCCAAAGAGGCGTGTTATCAATCGCATCAGCCGGATTGGGAAATACAACAACTCACAGACTTATACGCTTTATTGCCATCAGAATGAGGTTATAAGCCCTGATCGTTGGACATTTTTTGTGAATCTTGTCTGATCCAGCGATCAAGCGAAACCCTGCCACCTCCCCATATCACTAGCGTTGCTAGCATGACGCCCCATAATTGATGATCGACAAACCCTTGTTCCCACAATACGGGGGAAGCGATAACGGCCATGATGTTGAACATAAATAACCCCAATGCCGTTATACGAGTGAATAAGCCAATCATTAACAAAATGGGTAAACCAAGTTCCACGCTGGTGGCAAGGTAAGCTGAGATTACAGGCGATAACAGCGGTACTTGATATTCATATTCAAATAAATACAGCGTGCTGTCCCATTGTGAAAGCTTTAATAATCCCGATTTGAAAAAGACCCATGCGACCCAAAGACGACTGAGTAATAAAAAGGGAGTGGATAACACAGAACTCCATTTCATCACTTGTTGGTTGAAATAACGGATTCGTTGCATTGTCGCAATTATCTTCTCAATCCAATTCATCAATAAAAAAGAAACCGTGTGGCTGAAAGACACATAAAGGGATGAGTGTTTGCCACGCTTGTTTTTGGTGTTCGCTATCCAAATAGCATAAAGCTGACATTTCTTGTTGTCGGAGAAACACTCGAGAGTCGTTTGATTGAATGGGGTGCAACCACACACCGGAATGTCGATGTTGGATCAGGACACTTTCTGGTGTTTGCCAATGTGGTGGTTCGTTATCGGGCTGTTGCAGCCAATGCCACAACGTACCAACAGCAGTAGAAAAATGCAGACATTGAACATTGGGATAAAAAGGAAAAGAAATCGACCAAGGTTTGAAGCAAGGAGGAATAAAGTTGGCTTTGAGTATCGGAATTGGATCATAGGCGATCGTTCGG
>CAMQZF010000227.1 GCA_947039525.1 uncultured Photobacterium sp.
TTAATAAAGACCAATGACACCCATCTATCGCCCCAGCAAACATCCATAACAGTTTGACGTCAACGTGATTACCTTGTGATTCTTTCACACGACGGTAAGTTTCTACTGCACCCAAATCTAAAAAACTGGTGACATCAGGTACACCGGCTTTCTTCACCATACGTTCTAATGTTAAGCGCATATTTGGTAAATCACGCAAACGCTTACTTTGATCAGAGTTACGGTATTCTTTTATCTGCTGTGACAATAAGATGGAGTCTTGAATTAATGGCTCACAATCTTGGTGGCGATCTAAAAATAACACAGTAATATCGTAATAATTCACAACGGCGGTCGTACTGCGCTTAATATGTTTAAACTTTTCGCAACCATGAGCAATCAATCGCTCATCCAATGTTTCCCCACCTCGTAAATACAAAGCATTATTGGTCAGAATGGCATACATCGCATCATTCATAAAAATACCCGTACCGCCAAACATTGAGCGCTTCTCAAATTGACCAAATTGCGTTAAATACTGAAAAAAATCGTCCTTAAGATCCGCCATTGGTTTCTCCTTAAACCTTAGATACGCTTCATTACACATTTAAAATGTCAACATTTTGACAATGACATAACTCTAAAATAAAATCCAGAGAACATTTTGTTAACAATTTACTTGTGAGATTTTACGCAGAGTCTAATTCGAAAATAATGCAATCATGAAAAATCAATTTCCCATTATTTGCGCCTAATCTCACATGTTATTTAAGATGATATATCTTAAATTGACGATAAAATCAAAAATAAACATACTTTACTTTTATTAAATATACATTTTAAATATATCAAACAGTAATAAATTGAAGTTGCTCTATTTGTTCATTATTAAAATCCGTGTAAATATGCCATAGTTATTAAGTCAATTTAGAGATCCACCTCAAACTATTTACTTATCATTTTTTTATTATTAATATTCAGAAGAATATAATTTTAACAGTCTAAACATTTATACTATTTATGAATGTTTAGACTTATATATATCAACTGAAATTTTCATATTATAAAATTTAATAATAATTTATTTATTAACGATAAAATACCAGTATTTTTTTTCATTTATTTCTAAGATTACACTGTAATTCTTTCTTGAGTTTGCAATGGCATAATATGATTTCCAGTTTTCTTTTTATTTTATTACCTTTATTTTTTGGATACTGTTTTTCTATTAAAAAACAACCGATATTAGCCATTATTCAAAATCTATCCAGCACGCTGGTTCATTTGATTTTGTTTTTCATGGGTATCACACTCGCTTTAATAGAAAATATGCAATCCTATATCAAAGATATATTGCTTATTACCAGCGTGTTCAGCATCACAATTGGGATCTGCTCCATTATTGGATTAGTACTGCTTGATAGCTATACGATGAAGTCAATCGAATTACCAAAATCCAAAACCTCTCCTCCTATTTACACAATGATCTTAGAATCTTTAAAGCTGATCATTTATGTATTACTTGGATTTATTGTTGGCTGGTTCATTACCATACCTAGTCTATGGGTTGATAAAGCCAGTGAATATACCTTATTCTTTTTGCTCTTTTTAATTGGCATACAACTCAGAAATAGTGGGCTGTCGTTAAGAGAAATCATCATTAATAAAAGCGGAATCAGCATTGCTTTTATTATTTTAGCAATGTCTTTATTAAGTGGTGTTCTTAGTGCTTGGATATTAGATATTCCAATGAACTATGGACTCGCTTTAGCCTCTGGTTTTGGTTGGTATTCTTTATCTGGCATTCTGATTACGGAACATCTTGGTCCTATTTATGGCAGTGCTGCTTTTCTTACCGAATTATTGCGTGAGTTACTGGCGTTAATCTTAATCCCACTCGTCATTCAACGCTTTCCACAGACAGCCATTGGTTATGCTGGTGCAACGGCACTAGATTTCACCTTACCAGTCATTCAACATCATGGCGGCATTCGTTGTGTCCCTATTGCTATCGTTAGTGGATTTTTATTAAGTTTGTGTGTTCCCGTTCTTATTCTATTTTTCTTATCGTTATAAATATCACCCTAAAAAGAAAAAGGAAGCTCTTAGAGGCTTCCTTTTTTATTACCAAAAATAAGAGGCGTTAGTTTGCTTGCAACCAAACGTCCATATCTGATTTTAAGTTGTCTGATTTAGTACCGAAGATAGCTTGAACACCGCCACCGACAACCAGTACACCCGCCGCACCCAATTGCTTTAAGCGTGCTTGATCCACTTTATCAATGTCTGCAACCGATACACGTAAACGAGTAATACAAGCGTCTAAACCTGTGATGTTTGCTTTACCACCAAATGCAGCAACAAGGTTCGCAGCAACTTCATCATCACCATTTAACATTTCAGCGACGTCAGCGTCTTCACGACCCGGTGTTTTTAGATTCATTTTAGCGATAACTAAACGGAAAACCGTGTAGTAAACCGCGGCGTAAATGGCACCAACAAGCAGAATTAACCAGATTTTTTGTGAATTTGCCGATAGAACCGTGAAATCAATGAAACCGTGTGAGAAAGACGTACCGTGAACAATGCCCAACATGTTTGTTAACACGTAAGCAGAGCCTGCCAATACCGCGTGAATGACATAAAGTAGAGGAGCAACAAACATGAACGCAAATTCGATTGGCTCAGTAATGCCCGTCAAAAATGCAGTCAGTGCAGCCGAAATCATGATACCGCCAACTTTTGCACGGTTTTCTGGCTTAGCTGAATGCCAAATTGCAATCGCTGCCGCTGGTAAACCAAACATCTTAAAGAAGTAACCACCAGCTAGCTGACCAAAACCATTACCCGCCGCACGTGTTGCATCGTTTGCTTCTAGGTAACAAGTCAATACACCGTTACGTACTTCGCCCGCAGCGTTAATACAGTGACCCGCTTCGAAGAAGAAAGGTGCGTTCCAAACGTGGTGCAAACCAAATGGGATAAGGGCACGCTCAACAAAACCATAAATGCCGAACGCTAAAGTTGGGTTTTGGAATGCAGCCCAATCAGAGAAGGCTTTGATGCCAGCGCCAATTGGTGGCCAAACAACAGCCAGTACTAGAGCAAGAATAATGGCACAGAAACCGGTTGCTAAAGGAATAAAACGCTTACCTGCAAAGAAACCGAGATAATCGGGTAATTGAATACGATAAAAGCGGGTAAATGCCCAAGCGGCAACGCCACCGACCAAAATACCGCCCAATACACCAGTATCAATTTTCTCAACACCCATGATAGGTGCCATCACACCTAACGTTGCCGTCATGATGCCGTAACCCACTAAAGCCGCTAGACCCGCCACACCGTCATTATTAGTAAAACCGAGAGCGATACCAACTGCAAACAATAACGCCATCTGTCCAAAAACAGATCCGCCAGCTTGTGCCATAACTTGAGAAACAACATCCGGTAACCAACTGAAATTAGCCGCACCCACACCAAGTAAAATACCGGCTAATGGTAAAACAGAAACCGGAAGCATCGTTGCCTTTCCGATTTTTTGTGCATTCGCAAAAAGATTTTTAAACATGTTGACCCCAACTTATCCATTATATTCGGAGGACTTCACAATGCTTATACGAAAATAAACATTTGCTTAATTCGTATAAAATTCGTCGCCAATATAGGGTAAGTGAGTAAATATTTACTAATAATCTTTACAAAATTGATGTGAATATATTACAGCTGTCACAAGTCATGGATAAATCAAACTAAGATCACATAACAAGAAATAAACTCAACCAATTGATTTTTTTATTAAAAAAACTTTTATTGATAAGCGTCAAATAATAAATATTTAATTGTAATAATAAGATAAATTTTCACCAAACGTGATCAGGATACTAAATTCATTTACATATACATAAAAAATAAAATACTTAAAAGAAATAAAAGCCCTCATAAAAAGGGCTCTTTAACGAGAATTAGCGTCTAAAATTCATCGCGATCATGACAAAGGTTTTGCATGAGAAAACAAAGTGAAAAAATTATCACTGGTAACACGAGCAACTTCTTCAATCGAAATGCCTTTTAATAAAGCCACTTGCTTTGCCACTTCACAGACATACGCAGGCTGATTTTCTTTACCGCGATAAGGCGTAGGAGCTAGAAACGGTGAATCCGTTTCAATCAATAAACGCTCTAA
>CAMQZF010000228.1 GCA_947039525.1 uncultured Photobacterium sp.
TCTACACTATAGCCTACACTCTTTCCCTACACGACGCTCTTCCGATCTATTACCGCTAGCAATCACGTAAAGGACTGCTGCACCACCAATACCACCCAGCACTTGAGCGATAATGTAAGGGACAACTTCTGAACCAGGAAAGCGACCGCCACTCCATAAACCCAAAGTTACCGCTGGATTGATGTGACAACCTGAAATATGACCGATCGCGTAACACATGGTCAGTAACGTTAAACCGAACGCGAGTGCGACACCTAAAAAGCCAATACCCAAGTGTGGGAAGGCCGCAGCTAATACTGCAGCACCACAGCCACCTAGCACTAGCCAGAATGTACCGATAAATTCAGCAACCAGTTTTTTCATCATGATACAACGTCTTCCTCAGACAGAATGGAGTTGAAAGCGCGTATTCTAGAAGAATTTATAAAAAATAAAAGAAATGATTTTCTATTTTTTATATGAACGAGATAATAAAAAATATTAATTATTTTAAATAAATAGCATATATTAAGGATGTGAGATCTATTTTGGGTAAATAAAAAAGCCAACAATAACAGGTGATTATTGTTGGCTTTTTTATTGAAATTCGAACGAATTATTTTTTCTTTTTACGTATATCTTGAATCATACTGCCAATAACGCGAGGCCAAAGATATAAATCAAGCGGAGACGGTTTTTGACCTGATTGCCATTTCGTCATAAAAATGACGGCGCCAGTGACAATATACATAGCAATGGCTGTCATAATATTGATGTGTGTTAGGAATTGACCTAGCATGATCACCCATGCGATTTTGACTAACCAAAGACTTTTTTTCGGACTCATTACATTACCTTTTTATCATAAACGCCATTTTACGCGTTACTTTGCTTACTATACCGAATTTCTGACCATTACACATCTACTCAAATACGCTCTGGGTATTTTAAGTGATGGTTTAATGAGAAGCGTCGATCAGGTAATTTTCAATTTGTTCAGATATCCACTGCATCACAGCTCCTCGACGTTCATCGTACTCAATGATTTCACCATAAGGCTGCCAGCTCATGGCCTTTGGGTGTTTTAATAACTGAACTTCACCTTCACGCAAAGGTTGTTGAATTAAAATTGCGGGAACGGTTGACCAGCCAGTGCCATCAAGCATTGCATTTCGTAAATACTCAAAAAAAGCTAACGCTACATAATTGGATGAAATAGGGGAAAAAGGGCATAAGGAACCTGTTTCTTCATCGATATAAGCCAGCGCAATTTCCGTGTACTTTTCCAAATCGGAGCTGCGCACTTTTTTCATTGCTGAAAGCGGGTGATTTTTTTGAGCGACCGACATCATTCGAATCTGACCTAAATCGATATGTTGTAAGCGGCTTAATCGGTTTGCGGCAGGCAATAAACCATAGGCAATATCAACCACATCCTGTTCAACCATTTGTGCTAACTCTGGGGGGGGAGCAACGTAGATAGCAATACTGGTTTTAGGAAATCGCTGTTTTAAGCGTTTGATTAAATTGCGCCAATAGGTTTCTGGTAAGGCATCATCACGAGCGATACGAATATGCGATTCGATACCGTGTAAATGTTGATTGCATTTGGCATGGATGTCTTCGGCAAGTAGGGATAAGCGCTCGCAATCGTGCAAAATACCTTCACCGATTTCCGTCAGTTCAATGCAATTGCCACTGCGTTTTAATAATTCAACCCCAAGTTCATCTTCTAAGGCACTGATGGCGGCACTGACGGTGGTACGGCTCTTTTCAATTTTTCTTGCGGCTTCTGAAATGGATCCTGTTTGACTAGCAACGATGAACATTTCAACTTGGTAGATTTTCACACGAGACCTTAACGTTGAGTGTGTTTTGGTGACGAAAAAAACGACGCTCAGAGATTATAAAGAAGTTAAGTCCTTGAGTATTATCCATCGTACTGTAAATAAAAACCAAAAGATGACGATTTTTTTGCCATCAAGCTGAGGCTATTATGACTTGTAACACGCAGCTGGAGAAAAAGCTGCTTCAAATTTCAACGTTATCATCACTGATTTTTGCTTTTATCGGAATTGGGTTAGGGCATTGGATTGGCTCTTTGGTGATTATCTTCGATGGAACCTATTCGTTAGTCAGTTTGTGTTTAACCGCCGTTTCACTAGCGGCAGCGGTGTGGATTCGTCATCCGAATGCTGTTAATGGTTTCATTCCTGTTGAAAAAATTGCGCCGATGGTTGTGGCGTTTAAAGGGGTTGTTATTACCGTCATGTGTGCGTTTTCTTTTCATGCGGCGGTCGTTGAGCTATTAGCGGGTGGGCATGGAGCAGACAGCAGTTTAACTGTTGTTTTTGGTATTGTTAATTTCATCGGTTGTTTTGCGTGTTACCGTGTCATGATCGTTATGGGGAAAAAGGTTGATTCCACTTTAGTGGAAGCCGAATCTAAACAGTGGATCATGGATACGATCATCAGTGCTGCGGTATTGGTGGGTTTTGTGTTATCTGCGGTTATGGTTTTACTTGGGCATCAAGAGTATGCGGTGTACGCGGATCCTATGATGGTGATTTTAGCGTCGTTATATTTTGGTATTGTTCCAATTAAAATGATTATGGGCGCATTGAAAGAATTACGTTACGGAGAGTGTCCATTGGTTGATACTGACTCTACTGTGGTTTTTTTAAACAAAGCGTCTTGAAATTGATTTCAAAATCTTTAATGGATATTGCTTGGTTTGGTTAATAATAAAAAGGCAGTTTTAATACATTTGCTTAACGCACAGAAAAAGAAGAGAAGCCAATCCACTTTTAACTTGAAAGGGTTATGAGTTGCTGATTGGCTTTTTTAGTTGTGTGTTTGAGCGTTTTATATAAGACCCCTTAAGAAAGGTAACCAGTATTATGTGTCATGAAATTGTAAGTACGTGGCTCTGCGGTTGTGCCTAAATAAGAGTTGCGCTTATAGTAACGATCTAATTTGAGCACAAGATGTGCTTTGCTTGTGTTTTCGATCAGTAATAAATGAGAAATATAATGAAAAAATGGATGCTGGCCAGTCTGGTGTTGATCTCTTGCCAAGCGTATGCGTCGAATCTTTCTAATGAAGTGGTCGATAATACGCAGGCGTACAATCAAACAATCTCTGCAGACCAAAGCCATTTTTTACCGCATGTTGTGATTGATGGGCAAAATAATCTGTTTATTAATGGTGAACAAGTCACATTAAGTCCTTTACAGCAAAAAGCCGTGACTACGTATAGTACCGCCATTCGTGAGTATGGACCGAAAGTGGATTCTGCGGTATCAGCCGGAGTTGCCTCAACAAAGTCCATGTTTGGTGAACTTGCTGATGGGTTTCAAGCGTTAATTAAGCGCAACCATATTGATACAACCCTTGATGAGTATCGACAACAAGTCAGTCAATACATTAAAGATGGTGAAGTGGTATTTCCTGTTGATGTTTTCCATAATGAGCAAACGTATCAGAAGCAAATTCAAACCGCCGTTTCTTCAGCAACAGACGCCTCTGCCCAACAATTTGCTGCTATGTCTGAAAAAATGACCGCGAATGAAATAACATTGCAGAAAATGGAGGCGCAAGTTGTGGCACTGCAAGCTCAATTGCACTCCATGTCCAACGATTCACATTCAACTACTGATTCTGCAATGATTAAATCGGTTCAAGATAATTTGAAATCAAGTAAAGCCATTTTAAATCAAGAACAGAAAAAAGTAGCATTGGCCCAAGCGGAGATTAATGAAAATACTTCAAATCTCAATGTTAATGGGAATACCTTATCCAATGCGGGGTTAGGGAAAGCGGCGTTTAATTCGACCGTGGCAGAACAAGAACAAAAATTGAGAGCGTTAATTCCAGAACTGCAAAATTACAAAATTGTTGATCAGGCAAGTGGGCATGATCGAATCTCAACAGACAGTGATGTACAAGTGATACAATAGAGAGAGTCGTAACATAAGGAGATAGGTATGTTAAGGATTGCAGTGATTGTTGCGTTACTGGTAATCGCATGGTTATTAGTGAAATATTTACCAGCCCAGCATCAAAAAAAGTTCGGCTTAGGCTTAGTGTTTGCCGCTTTGGTTGCCATTTCTGGTTTTATGGCTTCTGAGTTGATGCTGTAATGATGAGAGTATAAAAAAAC
>CAMQZF010000229.1 GCA_947039525.1 uncultured Photobacterium sp.
TGAACATTCATCGTAATCGAGGAAAAAAAGCATAAGTAAAATTGCATCATTGCATTTGCGTGGTGAATTTAACCAATAAAAATATGCTCTTTTGATATGATCTAGATTCATCTATGTATTTTTTGTAAGTAGAAATATAGAGATGGAATGCGAAAAAAATGATATACCGCAGTTTGTGGAGTGTTTTTGGATTAATCGGAGTCATTTTCTGTGGTATGACTTTAGTGGTACTAATTACGCTTTGCGAATTACCGCTGACTAATACCCTTTTGAAAATATTGATGATGGCTTTCAAAATGGAAAGTCGCGCTTGTCGTTACGTTTAGATAGAAAATAAAGTGCTATTAGCGTGTGATTTTGTAAAATCACACGCTTGGCCACTTTGCAAAATGGCCATTGATTTAACAAAACGATCAGAAGAAAGCATTGATTTAACTCAATATCATTAGATTGGATTTTAAACATATTAATGATATTTATGGATATCAAGTTGGTGATGAATGATTAAAAGTCTTTGCGACAATTGTACAGACGAAGATTCAGGAAAAAGACATATTTGTTCGTTTGGGGCGGCAAGGCGTTTTTGATTTTTTGTCCAGATACCAGCAAAGATGAAGCGGCGCAATTAGCCGATGATATTCGGTATTTTATTGACAATTATTCATGGTCTTACGATTTAACGATAACTGGCAAGTATAGGTGTGGAATGGGAGTAAAATGAAGCGGTGGAATCCTTTATTTCTCGAGTTGACGCTGCTCTATATCAAGCCAAAGATCAAGGACGTAATCAAGTGTGCTGTTTGTAATGATTACTTTTAGTGATGGTTGATGCGAATTTTATAAAGTAGAATGTCGTGTATTCTGTGTTGTGTTATATGAAGTTAGGTAAGTATCCGTTTATGTCATTAAATAAATCCGAGCGTGATCGTGTGCTGCGTGAAAAAATTCGTCAAGAAGCACAATCTCACCTGACGTCTGTGCGTTTGCAGTTTATGAAAGACTATCAAATAACGCTAGATAATGAAAAAAAGGGTGAACATCAGAAGGAAATATTAGCTTCTTCCACTTTGTTAACTTGTTCAGATTCTCAAGAGTCTGTTGTTGATGAATCATCGTTGTTTGTATGATCGGTTAAGTTAGGGAATGTTTTTGGGATCATAATGGGGACGGGCTTCCCTAAAAAATGCGGTTCCTTATGAAAAATATACAAATCCATAATCGCTTTAACGCGTGCAAAAATTTCTCGAATATGGATACGTAATGCGGCACTGCCTTTTGGTTGTGGAACTGCAAAGCAAATTGCTGGAATATTAAATTTATGGGCAATAAATAGAGCCCGTTCGCAATGAAAGCGTTGAGTAATAATAGTGAACCGCTTTAAATCAAACACTTTTTTTGCTCGTACAATCGAATCTAAGGTTCTAAATCCCGCATAATCAAGAATAATGTCTTGTCTTGGTACATCTGCTTTTAATAAATCACGCTGCATGGTGACGGGTTCATTATAAGATCGATGTGCGTTATCACCACTGGCTAAAATAACTTTGATTTTTTTATCTTTAAAGAGCTCAATGGCTCCTTGAATACGAGCGGTGTAATAGGGATTTAAGCTATGAGCAATGTATTTGCTGGTTCCCAGCACTAAGCCAACCGGGCGCTCTGGAATTTTCATGGGGTTAGTGTAAATATCCGTTGCGCCTTGAGCAGATATCCATCGGTCGATCAATAAAAGTGCCGCGATGAATAGAATTCCAGCAATGGTGAGCCAACGAAGGGCATTGAATACTTTCATAAATGTCTGTGATAAAAAAATCGACCGCCATAATAACGAATCTTATCACTAATGTTGTGTAAATTTTTGGTAAATTTCTTTGTTGATATTAATGTGTTAGCTTTTTATTGGAGAAAAATAAAGCAAAGCCCAAGGCTTTGCTTTATTAAATATTAGAAAGAAGTACGTTTGTATCGACGATATTCGGAATGCCAATAGTTCGCATCAATTTTCTCATGAATGCGATCATCGGTGTTTTTCGGTGCTTTTCGCTGCTCAACGGCTTTTTTTGCTACGGAAAAGGCAATATGGCGAGATACCATTTGAATGTCTTCTAGTGGTGGTAACAACGCACCGTGCCCATATTTAGCTAATGGTGAACATTCGGCTAAGGTACGACTTGCTTCCATTAACATTTCATCGGTCACTCGGCGTGCCCCTACGGATAATACGCCTAAGCCAATGCCTGGAAAAATGTAGCTGTTATTACATTGAGCGATTGGATATAGGGTGCCGTTGTATAACACAGGTTCAAAAGGTGATCCTGTGGCCACTAAAGCTTTACCATCAGTCCATTGTAAAATGTCGGCTGGCGTGGCCTCAACACGGCTAGTTGGGTTTGATAATGGGAAGATGATAGGGCGCTCACAGTGCAGGTGCATTTCACGAATAATATCTTCACTGAATAAACCCGGTACGCCAGAAACCCCAATGAGAATCGTTGGCTGAGCATTTTTCATGACGTCTAACAGAGAAATGTTATTATCAATCACATCCCATCGTTCCAAGTCTTGACGTTTTTGCACTAATATTTTTTGGAAACCCAATAAATTGGGCATGTCATCCACTAACAAACCCCAGCGATCGACCATAAAGACTTGGCTGCGTGCTTGAGTATCCGTAATACCTTCCGATACCATTTGAGCGACAATGGCCTCAGCAATACCACAACCCGCTGATCCCGCACCTAAAAATGCGACTCGTTGCTGTGATAAACGACTGCCTGCGGCTTTACAAGCGGCTAATAATGAGCCAACGGTAACGGCGGCAGTGCCTTGAATATCATCATTAAAACAACAGACTTTGTCTTTATAACGCTCTAATAATGGCATGGCATTTTTTTGCGCAAAATCCTCAAATTGAATTAGAGCTTCTGGCCAGCGTTCTTTGACAGCCATGATAAAGTCATCCACAAAGTGATTGTATTCTTCGCCTGTAATACGAGGATGACGCCAGCCCATGTACATAGGATCGGATAAACGTTGTGGATTATTGGTACCTACATCTAAGACGACAGGCAAAGTATAAGCAGGGCTAATACCACCACACGCAGTGTAAAGTGCGAGCTTACCAATGGGGATTCCCATTCCGCCAATGCCTTGATCTCCCAAGCCTAAAATACGCTCCCCATCGGTTACAACGATCACTTTTACATTTTGGTGAGAAGCGTTGTTTAACATCTCTTCAATGCGGTCACGGTTTGGGTAAGAGATAAACAAACCACGTCCACGACGGTAAATGCTGGAAAAGTTTTCACAGGCCGCGCCTACCGTTGGGGTATAAATGATCGGCATCATTTCTGTGATGTGATTATTGACCAAGCGGTAGAACAAGGTTTCATTGGTGTCCTGGATGTTACGTAAGTAAATGTGTTTATCCATGTCATTATCAAATTTCTGATACTGTTGGTAAGCACGCTCAGCTTGTTCTGCGATCGTTTCAATCGCTTCTGGCAATAAACCTTCCAAGTTAAAAAAGACTCGCTCTTCGATGGAAAAGGCGCTGCCTTTGTTTAACAGCGGGGTTTCCAGTAATGCGGGGCCCGCATACGGAATGTATAACGGACGACGGTGCTTATTCATGCGTTTTCTCTGAGGTCATTCAAATTGTGTGAGCGTTTGTATTACGCTCCTTATTGTGAAGTTATGCTAAATCCTCGGAGGGCTTTATTCAAAGCGTTAATGCGTCTTTTGGTGAAATAAATGAAACAGACAAAAAAAAGAAATCACCTTGGCTTTAATATGATGTTCAACTACACATTCGTTTTTGAGTTCGCTTGAAAATGACGACAGAAAGAATTGAGATAAGAAAGCGTACTAACATGTTGATATGTTAATCATTCAACCATAAAGGCACATTTATATGAAGTAAATGGAAATACATAAGGAAAAGTAAGTAATATGGCTATTTTGTCTTTTTACTCTTTCTATCTTATTCAGTTTTTAATTGAATGGCTTTTGAATGAGTGTACTGAAATGAATAAAAGCTCGATTATTTCGAGCTTTTGATGATTCTTTTTGTTTTAGTGGCACGACTAAGAGATATTGAGTGTTCGACTGGCTTTTTTATATTGAATTCGCCAT
>CAMQZF010000230.1 GCA_947039525.1 uncultured Photobacterium sp.
ACCAATCAACAAAAAAACAGATAAGAAAACAAAAACCATAATCTGCATCATCATAATGAAAGTCGATCATATCAAAGGTTAAAACACACAGAGAAAATAAGACGACTCAATTTTTGAACTCCAACATCACAATCAGACTGAAAGAAAAAAAACACCATGTGTTTTTTGCGACGATGAAATAAAAATGACGATTGATTGATAGAGTAAATTCATCGTTTCGATACATTACGAACAAATACCAATTCGGAAATCATCATGAAAATCAGTCGAACGACCCGTTATCTCCATTGGTTCATTGCTCTTTGCCTGTTAAGTTTAGTGAGCATCGGTTTATACATGTCTCAAACCAGCAGTTACTTTCTCTATCCTTGGCATAAGTCTCTGGGTATTTTGCTCTTTATCGTCATTTTAGGCCGCGTTATTTGGTCATGGATCCGCACTGAAACCTTTCCAAGCGCCAGTAATTTACCCACATGGCAAATCATCAGTGCACAATGGTCACATCGACTATTATTGCTGATCACCGTATTATTTCCGGTTTCCGGCATCACAATGAACATCGCCAATGGATTTGGGTTACATATTTTCAGCTGGACCTTAATTTCAACCAACATCGTTGAGGGAAAACGCATCGCACTGTTTAAACCTTTAGGACAGTTTGCCCATTCCACACATCAAACATTATTATGGGTACTCGCCATCACCTTATTTATTCATATCAGTGCAGCGCTTTACCATCATTGGTATCGTAAAGACACGACGCTAACCAATATGCTAGGAAAAGAAGAACGCTAGCCACAATATTAGTTATCCTCAATAATGAATCAGAATAAAGCTCGATTGTTTCTCAAGTTTCGGGCTTTTCATTTCCAATAAACAGCGACGCACAGCAAATTGACCTCCTCCCAATGACCTTTTTTAAACATTAACGCTTTGATTTTTTTTAAAAAATACACAACAAAATAATCCGCCATTCAATTTAATTGATAATAATGGCTATCCATAAACCCTCATTCATCCAGTAAGTAATCTCGCTTACCTAAAAGTAATTCTCAACATCAACAATTCCTTCTGCTTTTATCATTAATGAGCACTTAAAAAATGTGCTTTTTTCCTAATGTCTATATTAGAAATAATTTCATTAATGACAATGTGGACGTAAAAAAACAAATTAAAACAATAATATAATAACAAAAGGACAATAACCTACAATCCAGCACGCCTTATAATAAAAAGGTACTACCAGTGAAAACAGCTTGCGATTCAAGAGAAACAAGAATACTGCACATAAAAACAGGCTGTATATAAAAACAGGCAAAAGGATCTTTTCATGACGTTTCAATCAAATTCACTTTTCACTCCCTTTTCTTCGAACGTTCCGACTCACTCTGTTTCTGCATATACCAACTTTCATTCTGTGATGCCTTTTCCTTTTTCTCCAATTAATATCCATGGGAATTCCATTTCACACCCAAGTGTTCAGCAATGTTTATTACAATTACAGCAAGCCTCTGATCAGTCTCGTTGGATACTGTTTATTGGGCAGCAATCCGTTATCAATAAACAACACTTAATTGAATACGGTGTTGACCTAAATAAGGTGCTGTTTTTAAAAGAAACAAAACACCACACACATTCAGAGTTAATTGAAAAAGCACTAAAGTTTGGGAATTTCAGTAGCATCATCACTCATGGACAATCTGCACTATTACTTTCTTTTGCCTCTCGACAAGCAATGATTCAACATCAAACGCGCGTATTTTTTCTGAACGATCTCACGATTTCACATTGAAATAGCTATGCAAAAGAGATCTTAATCACATTTAAAAGTGAATAAATTAACTAGTTTCAGCTAAATGTGTGCATTTAATTTCTATAAATAATACTATTCAGTCAATTTATCACCTACTGGATAGACTCTCGACGTGAATAATAAGCTTGGATTAGGTGCATTAACGGCACTTGTCATTGGCTCCATGATTGG
Source organism: uncultured Photobacterium sp. (assembly GCA_947039525.1). Lineage (GTDB taxonomy): Bacteria > Pseudomonadota > Gammaproteobacteria > Enterobacterales > Vibrionaceae > Photobacterium. The sequence goes on from CAMQZF010000230.1 coordinate 1,985, forward strand.
AGCTGGTGTATTTAGTTTGCCACAAAATATGGCCGCAGTGGCTAGCCCTGCTGCCGTGATGATTGGCTGGATCATTACTGGTATTGGTATGATCTTTTTAGCTTTATCATTTCAAACCTTATCCATGCGAAAACCTGACATTAATTGTGGTGTATTTGGTTACGCACAAGCAGGGTTTGGTGATTACATCGGCTTTTGTTCGGCATGGGGCTATTGGTTTAGTGCCATGATTTCCAATGTTTCTTACTTAGTCATTGTGTTCAGCACGCTAGGCATGCTTTTTGATACCCCACAACATGTCATATTTGGTGATGGTAATACCCTTATCTCTATCATGGGTGCATCAGTTTTATTGTGGTTAGTCTACATGCTGGTCAAGCGCGGGGTTGAAACCGCGACCGTCATTAATATGATTGCCACGATTACTAAATTGATCCCGATTTTCATTTTTATCATTTCAGCTTTAGTTGCATTTAAATGGCATACCTTTACTTTTGATTTCACAGGTCATCATTTTGGGCCTGAACACGGTTTGTTATCACAAATTAAAGGCACAATGATCGTGACCGTATGGGTATTCATTGGTGTCGAAGGTGCCATGGTGGTTTCAAACCGTGCAAAGCATCGTAAAGACATTGGGCGGGCCACCATACTTGGTTTATTGACCTCTCTGTTGATTTATGTGTTTGTTACGTTACTGTCAATGGGCATTGTTTCCACGCCTGAATTAGCCAAAATGAGTAATCCTTCAATGGCAACCGTGCTTGCGCATATTTTGGGTCCATGGGGAGAAGCATTAATTGCCTTTGGGCTGTTGATCTCAGTCAGTGGCGCATTTTTAAGCTGGACGCTTTTGGCCTCAGAAACCCCCTTTTTAGCGGCCAATAGTAAGATGTTTCCAAAATGTTTTCGCCGTCAAAATACAGCCGGAGCCCCAATTGTTTCGCTCACTTTCACGACAATTTCAATTCAAATTGCACTTATCACCGTCATGTTTTTAGGTGGAACGTATAATTCATTATTGGTTGTAGCTTCTGAAATGATTTTGGTGCCTTACTTTCTTGTCGGGGCTTACACTCTAAAACTGGCTATTATCGAAAAAAACAAAGGATCATTGTTGTGGATTGGTCTTGGTGCCAGCATCTACGGATTATGGCTACTGTATGCGTCAGGGCTTCATAACTTGCTGCTTTCTTGCTTACTCTATTTACCTGGATTAATTCTCTTTGTTATCGCCAAACGAGAGCAACAACGCCAATTATTTAAACCTTTTGAAAAAATCATTATCTTTGGGTTAATCGTAACGGCAGCGATTGCCTTAAATCAGTTTATTCAATAAAGAAATAACACTGTTTTCTTAAAAATAAATGTAAAAAAGCCCAAATACATTTTGGGCTTTTTTGAAAACTTTTATCGAATTATCAGCAAGAAAACCCATCGCTAAGCGATAAGAATCCACAGGCCGCTAATTATTTTAATGCGGCGAATGCTTGCTCATAATTAGGCTCATCTGCCAATTCTGGGACTAACTCTTCATACACAACAACACCAGATTCATTAATCACCACAACCGCACGAGCTGATAAGCTTCGCAATGCGCCATCAGCAATCTTTACACCGTAATTTTCAGTGAATTCAGGTGAACGGAAAAAAGAAGCGGTTTGAACATTATTTAAGCCTTCTGCGCCACAAAAACGTCCAGTCGCGAACGGTAAATCCGCCGAAATGCACAATACAGCCGTATTCTCTTGCGTCGACACTTTCTCATTAAACATACGCACACTCATCGAACACGTTGGTGTATCAATGCTTGGGAAAATATTTAAAATAAGATTTTTACCTTGAAAATCTGACAATGCAATATCCGAAAGATCGGCTGCACATAAGGTAAAATCAGGTGCGGCGGCGCCAACTTTAGGTAAAGAGCCCAATAATTCGGTAGGTGTACCTTTTACTGTAATTTGTGACATGTTTATTCCCTTTAATTGCTTTTATTTTCTTTCTATTGTTTTAAACCTTTTAATGATAAAAGCAACCAAAACTGTCATTTTTAAATAAAAATCAAACAATTAGGGTAATGCCTCTAGTTTATTGATAGTGATGAATTGTCAAATACCATCCAATGAC
>CAMQZF010000231.1 GCA_947039525.1 uncultured Photobacterium sp.
ACTGGGTTTAAGTGTCATGGCGTATTTGGGGTTCGATTTTAATCATGGTCGCTTAGACATCAGTACCCACCCTTTTTGTGGGGGAGTGAACACGGATGTGCGGATCACAACACGTTATGATGAAACCGATTTTGTGCAGTCCTTAATGGGGATCATTCATGAAACCGGGCATGCTCGCTACGAGCAAGGGTTACCCTGTCACTTTCTGGGTCTGCCTGCAGGTCAAGCACGTTCAATGGGAATTCATGAATCCCAGTCTTTATTTTTTGAAATGCAATTGGGACGGAGTCAGGATTTCATTCGAACCCTCTCTCCTCTTGCCTGTGCGCATTTTCCTCAGAATGATCCCGGCGTTTTTAAGACAGATAACCTACAAAAAATTTACACCCGTGTTCAACCAGGATTGATCCGTGTTGATGCCGATGAACTCACCTACCCTGCACACATCATGCTTCGTTACGAAATTGAACGCGATCTTATCAATGGAAAAGTAACGTACAAAGACATTCCTGAGCTTTGGGATCTAAAAATGAAGGAATATTTAAACATGGACACCCAAGGTAATTTTAAAAATGGCTGCATGCAAGATATACATTGGTGTGATGGAAGCTTTGGGTACTTTCCAAGCTATACATTAGGTGCAATGTACGCAGCGCAATTTATGGCAACAATAAAGAAGGCGATGGACGTAGATGACCTTATCCGAAGCGGTGATCTCACACCAGTATTTAATTGGCTTGATACGAATATTTGGAAAAAAGGCTCATTGCTTACAACAGATGCGTTAGTGATGCAGGCGACGGGTGAGATTTTAAATCCTGCTTATTTCAAAAAACACTTAATAGATCGCTATCTATAGATATAAGAATGAGGTGCATTACGCACCTCATTCTTATACTTTCTTAACGGCACAATTAACAGATCAGAAATCTATCTTATCAAGCCACTCAACATGCTTTGTCCGTTCTTCTTGCTGCCATTTCAAATTCCAAATCCAATCATCTGCTCTTGGTGAGCAATCAGAACATTTATCACAATGACTTTGCTTAAATCCTAACGCAAACTCTGGTCCATCCGAGTTATCGAATGCTTTGATCAGCAAGTTCCCAGTTCCAACTGTGTGCTTATGCTTTAAGCAAGTCATGATAGGCATACTCAGAGAGTGCATTCCTAACTGTTGGGCTATCACTCCTCGCGGTCGATAATCAACAAACATATGTTCACAATGACCAATAACATTTGTAGGGTCATAGTTGGCTAAACCTATTGCGACGAACTGCCCCTCTCTCGAAGCAGGATCATCTGGGTCCATACCAAGGTTTTTAGCCCTATCAGCAAAGAACTGCTTTTGCTCTTCAATGCTGGCTTCATAAAGTGGCTTTGGTTTCTTCTGGTTAGCAATTATGAGATCCAGATGGTCAAGCAGCTCTTGTGAGTCTGGGAAATGATCGAGAATCAACTCTCTCATATCAAACTGAACAATCTCTTTTAACCCTTTCTGTATGCTAATGAATAGATACAAGTGCTCAATTTTTCCAAAATCTTTAACCATTGCTAGATAAGTTAAAGACATGTAGATCATGCTTTCAAACCATTCGTCTAAAAACGTAATCGCATCATCCGTCCCCCTAGCCTTGTGAATCGACTTAAATATACCAATAGACATCGTTAAGTCTTTCATCACATCTGCCAAAATGTTGAACTGACTTTGTCTAATCAAGCGATGACACAAGTTAATGATTTTCTGTAGACGCACGCACACTTCATGGTATTGAGTATTGGCTGCTCGATTCATATACAAGAATTCAAAGCTATCTGTCTTGAAGTGATCATTTGTATGATGAAGTGCATACAACTGTTCAATTTTAATAAAGAGCAAAGTACATCTTGCTTTAGCTATCGCAGTTAAACGGTACGCTGACTCTCTTTGCTCTCTTGCACAGCGAATTAGATAATCACATAGCTTTAACTTTTCTAAAGCTTCATCGCTTTTAAGTTGCGTGTAGGGCTGAATATCAAAAGCAAAAGAGTAGTACAAAGCAGCAATGAACCTGTCTTTTGGCGGCACTACTGGAGAGTTAATCAGATCACTCGCTTGTTTAAACACTTGAGGGTATGACCCTTTAACCATCAACTGCTCTAACTTGATATGGTAAGCCTTAAACAAAGCATCGCCGACTTGTTCGATACATGTATTCAAAGCTTCTGGTTTCAGGGTTTTACAGTTGTTAACCGCAAGCTTAAGATCTCTTAAAGACAGAAAGTCCCAACATTCTTGAACAGCCACCAACAATTTATCAAATGCTCCGGTATCGTTTTTTTCAAGCTTGTTCTCAACGGGTAAATGTACAGTCAAAGTATCAGTAGATGAGTCTTTTACTTTCGCCAAGATCTCTTGATTGTCAGTAACCGAAATCCAGTAAATCTCTTCGCTAGACACTTCAACAACCACCAATATCACTGGAATATTGAATTTGAGATAATACTGAAGACGGGCGCGAGAAACCGAGAAAGACAGCTTCTGTCCATCCTCAATAAATGAACAGTTCTCTTGACCTTTAAGCTGAATTTTGAACACGCTCTCTTGACCAAGAGCTTTTCCGTTTGAATCTTTCAGCTCAATTTCACAATCAATACCATGATCATTCTGGTCTTCTTGAGTTCTGATAATCCAATTAAACGGCGCTTTGTACTCAAAAATTCGCCCTGCTGCTGTGCCAATCTCACCTGCGTTCATTTGATGTCCTTAGTTATTGCATGGTCATATATTACACTTAAAATACAATAAGCTAAACCTAACGACATGGAATACGGTCTTTCTCTTTTAGTGCACGTAAGCTCTCAATCAAAGGAGTAATGTACGTGGCGCAATTACTTAAGCCGTAAAGAAAAAGCCAATCACCTCCTTACCTCGTCCGGCGCTTCCTTCGCCTTGTGAAATGACCTTGTAGGAAATTTAACTGCAAAATCTTCTTCTTAGAACGGACTCATTTTTTGTTTCATTTTATTTCACCGCACAGGGGCATTAAACACACCTACATTCACTTTATAAATCGTTATTGTTTTATAGGAAGGTGGTTTTAATGAATTATCCAGCTCGTTTAAATACGACACCCATTAATCCGGCAAAAATGTCACTTTCTTACCCTGCAACCCCCCTTTCAAAAGATATTTCAACTCAACCCAAAGGCTGCCTCAATTTGAAAGAGGCAAAGATCAAGAATTCGGAAGAGCTCCCAGAGATCATTGCTTCTAAGGTTAAATCTGAAGAGGTAGAACCGCCTAAGTTCAAGATGATCGTTGTGACCATCAAGATTTTTGAATTTGTGCCAAAAAATGAAAATGACTTTAGTATCCCAGAAGGAATAGATCCTGTAAGTACAATGAAAATCTCTTTTAAGGTCTCCAGTGAAGAAGAGCTTTCTACTTTGAAATTAGAGTTAAACCAAGCCGAATCAGGTAGCGTTGAAAAGAGTCTTAAAGAATCAAAAGGCAATATTGAAATCACAAGACCCACAACACCCACTCAAGAGGATAAGTTTAATCTTGTGCATACAGGGAAAGCCTTTAGTATTAAAAAATTAAACATCACACTGATTGGAAAAGATCCCGTAAAAGAAAGCAAAAACATTGCAGTATTTCCATCGCCTCCTTTTACTCTCATTTCAGTGGAAGAAGGTAAAGAAGAAGCAAAGACAGAAATGGACAACAAGTTACCTCATACTGAAACAGATGATCTGGAGGGAGAAAATAAACAGGATCGAGCTTCTAAGCCTGATGTTAAAAAATTGAATGAAACAACAGAGGAACCGAAAAAGAAAACAGAAAGCGCGCTGGATTTTAAACCGACAGATGAAAATAAGGAGATCCCCAACCAAAATCATCTTGAAAAAAATAAGAGTGAGAGAATTGTGACATCTCAAGGGGCTTCAGGGTTGTCCAGTACGTGTAATACACCACGAAATTTTAAGCCGTTACCGAATTTTTCTGTACCGTACAAGAAATAATGCATTTTATACAAGCGTCTGATTTAGAAAAGTATGGTTGGTAACTTTTGATAAACCAGGGAACGTACATT
>CAMQZF010000232.1 GCA_947039525.1 uncultured Photobacterium sp.
CTTCTACGACATTACCGCCTCCAGCGATGGTCGAGTGGTCGACAAAAGCTGGATCAGTCGCGTCGCCGAAGTGATCGACATTCCTTTTTGTGTCGCCGGTGGCATTCGATCTATCGAAGATGCCAACCAAATCCTCTCTTTTGGGGCAGATAAAGTCTCCATCAATTCACCCGCCTTATTACGTCCTGAATTGATCACCGAATTAGCTGATAAATTTGGCGTGCAATGCATTGTTGTCGGCATTGATTCGTATTTTGATAAGGCGAGCCAAGAGTACCGCGTTTACCAATTTACGGGCGATGAAAAACGTACACAGGCGACAGGGCGATTAACTCAAGACTGGGTTCAAGAAGTGCAACAACGGGGTGCCGGTGAAATCGTTCTCAATATGATGAACCAAGACGGCGTTCGCAAAGGCTACGATTTAACACAATTGAACCTGATTCGTCCTTTGTGTCGTGTTCCTTTGATTGCCTCTGGTGGTGCCGGTGAAATGTCCCATTTTGCAGATGCCTTTAAAATCGCCAATGTCGATGGCGCATTGGCAGCCTCTGTTTTCCATAAACAAATTATTAATATTGGTGAGTTAAAGCACTACCTTATTCAAGCGAACGTGGAGATTCGAGCATGAATTTAATTGAAAGGATTCAATGGGAAAAAGTCGGTGGTTTGCTCCCTGTCGTGATTCAAGACAACCTGACAAATCAAGTGTTGATGTTGGGTTACATGAACCCAGAAGCATTAGAAAAAACACTCACTGAAAAAAAAGTGACTTTCTGGTCACGCACCAAGCAGCGTCTCTGGACAAAGGGCGAAAGCAGCGAACATTATTTATTGGTCAATAATATTCATCTTGATTGCGATCAAGATACGTTATTAATTCAAGTCACACCACAAGGGCCGACCTGTCATTTAGGCACAATATCTTGCTTTAACACGGATGAACAGCATACGGCTACATTGCAATTTCTTCATCAATTGGAACAAACTTTGGCGGATCGTAAAAACGCCGATCCCAGCAGCTCTTATACCGCCAGTTTGTTTGCCCGTGGCACCAAACGTATTTCGCAGAAAGTGGGCGAAGAAGGGGTTGAAGTCGCGTTGGCGGCGACGGCGGGCGATAAAAAGGAAGTAATCAATGAATCCGCCGATTTGATTTACCATTTATTGGTTCTACTTCAAGATCAGAACTTATCTTTAAAAGATGTGACGGATCAGCTGCAACAACGCCATAAATAACAAACGAATAAATAAGATCAAAAAAGGACGCTTTCGCGTCCTTTCTTTTTACTAAAGCATATATTAATGACCTAAGGCTTCTTTATAGTGCTTACGACACACAGACACATAGCGCTCATTACCACCAATCTCAACTTGATTCCCGCCAGCAATCGCATGACCTTCCGCATCTTGACGAATCACCATGTTGGCTTTGCGTCCACAATGGCAAATTGTTTTTAATTCGACTAATTTGTCTGCCCACGACAACAAATATTTACTGCCTTCAAACAATTCCCCTAAAAAGTCGCTGCGTAAGCCATAACAGAGTACAGGAATGTCCAATTTATCCACGATCTCTGTCAGTTGGTACACTTGTTCTTTCGTCAAAAATTGACACTCATCCACCAACACACAATCAATGTGGTCGGCTTGATGCATCTCACTGATGCGCGTTTCCAGATTATCTTCTGGCGCATACAATTCGGCACTTTCTTGTAACCCGATACGAGATGTTACTTTTCCTTCACCAAAACGATGATCAATGGCAGCCGTAAAAATGACTGGGCGCATTCCTCTTTCACGATAATTGAAAGACGATTGCAATAAGGTGGTCGACTTACCCGCATTCATTGCAGAATAGTAAAAATACATCTGAGCCATTGACGCTCTCCTAATCGGGGCTAAAAACGCGCCGATGCTACCGAAAATTACGGTCTTTGAACAGGTAACACACCGCGGAACCTCGATATCAATCAAAAAATCACGGTGTTTCTTTCTATTATTGGTCTAAATATCAACAAAAAAGCCCATCCGAAGATGGACTTGAAAATAATATCATTTCAAAATTAGGATAAACACGCCTCGTCTGCAGACGTCTCATCACTAGATACTTGAGAACACCAATAAAACAGAGCGCATACCACAATAAAGGTGACCAAAGCAGCCATAAATGCCCATAACGTCGATTGAGTAAAGCCTAATACCAAAAAGCCTATGGCCGCCACAAATGCCACACCTAAAGAGTACGGTAACTGAGTGGCAACGTGGTCAATGTGATCACAACGTGCCCCTGTCGAAGATAAAATCGTCGTATCTGAAATAGGGGAACAGTGATCACCAAACACTGCGCCAGCCAATACTGAACCTAACATAGGTAATAACAATGCAATATCAGTGGAAGCCGATAAATCGCCTGCGATTGGCAACATAATGCCAAAAGTTCCCCACGATGTGCCCGTTGAAAATGCCATCGCGCCCGATAACAAGAACAGAATCACGGGTAAGAAAGCGGGATTAATGTTGCCCTGCACCAAAGATGATAAGAACTTACCCGTTTCCATATCACCAATAACGCCGCCAATGCTCCACGCAAACAACAAAATCAGAATCGCACCAAACATAGAGCGTCCCCCGATCCAACAAGTTGTCGCAACAGAACGAACAGACAAACGCTGACGGAATACGCCTATCAACGACAAACTCAAACCCACCAAGCCGCCGTAACATAACGACATGCCTACATCGGTATTCTCAAACGCCCCTAAAATCGAGAAAGGTAAATCGCTAGCTTGTAATGATTGATAGCCGGTAAAAATTAAAAAGAAAAAGGTGGCGGCAATCAAAGCACTAATTGGCAAAATTAAATCGAATACTCGTCCTTGCTCACTGGCTTCAATATTGGATTCATCTTCTAAGTTCGGTAACTGATCATTTTCTTCATTGGTCTTTAGCGTTGGATTAGCGGCGGCTAATTCATGCTTCTTCATTGCCCCAACATTCAAACCAAACCATGCCACCATAAACACCATTGCCAACGCAAAAATAGCGTAAAAATTCATCGGAACAAGTGTTAAAAATGCCGTCAATGGTGAGTATTCAGTAATGCCGTGTAAGGTCAAAATACCACCAATTAAGGTGATGATGTACGCCCCCCAACTGGAAGCTGGCATGATGACACAAATCGGGGCCGCGGTAGAATCCAAAATATACGCAAGCTTAGTGCGTGAAATACGGAAACGATCCGTGACTGGGCGTGCGATGGCACCCACCGCCAAACTGTTAAAATAATCATCAATAAAAATAAACATACCTAAAAAGGCTGTCAATAAACGTGCTTGGCGCTGCGTCTTAATGCGAGACTGTGCCCAATTCGCAAAAGCACGCGTGCCACCAGATAACGTTAATAATGCCGTCATCGCACCTAATATGACCAAAAAAGCCACAATCGACATATTCCAGGTATTAATGCCACCATCACTGATGAACAATCCCATTATTTTGTTGGATAAATACCCCAGAGTCGACATCCATTGAAAGTCCGTTAATAACAACGCCCCTAATACAATGCCTGTTCCGAGTGATAACAAAACACGTCGTGTGACAATCGCCAAAGTTAATGCAACCATTGGCGGTAACAACGAAAGTAACGATTGAGATAAGTCGATAGTATTCATGATCTCTATTACAACCCATATAGGTTGGAGATCTACTGATCCTGCACCGATAAAATGGCACAGAGACATTGAGAATAAGGAAAAGTGGCTCTCCCCGCCCCACAGTAGCGCTCCATAGTTAAAAAGACTATGGCAGTGTTACTTCTATTCGAATGTAACCCCAGTAAAAGTGCATGATATGCCTTCTCTTACTTCGGCGTTGGTTCCTTTCTTTTACGATTATTGGTATCACCCTAACGTAAAATACTGATAAACAACGCACCTCTACCCTTAGTTAAGGAAAATTTATTTTACGTAAAGTCATTTTGTTTGCAACAGCAAATCACCATAAAAACTGAACAAGATAATGCAGACTGCGTCTGCGACTTTTACGCGGCACGTATAGCGAGT
>CAMQZF010000233.1 GCA_947039525.1 uncultured Photobacterium sp.
CCACCAATAAAAAGAGAGCTTCGGCTCTCTTTTTATTTTCACGATACATTGAAAAACACATCGATATTATTTGACCAAAACATTGCCTGACGCTTTTAATCCACAACAAATCTCATGTAACCACGTTGATAACACATCATTAAACTCATCAGGATGTGAAATAAATGGGGCATGAGAAGCATGAGGGAAAATATGGCTAACACTTTGCGTCAGTTGCTTATTCAACACATCAACCATTTTATACGGCACTAATGCATCCAATCGACCATATAAACGCAAAAATGGCACATCAATTTCAGATAAACGAGCACGAAAATCCAATGTACATAACCATTCTAAATCTCGAACTAATGCTGAAAAATCAGGAGTGGGACGTGATAACACTGACTTTTTAACCGCTTTTATATCTTGTCGTGCTGTCGGACTGCCCATGGCCTGCATCGCCATAAAGCGCTCAATCGTTAATGAAAAATCCTCAATAAGATGGCGTTGGAACTGATTTAACACATCCGGTTGAATACCAAGCCACTGAGCATCAGCCACAAACTTAGGGGAACTAGATACGGTAATCAAAGCGTCAACTCGTTCAGAAGCATTCAGGGCAACATCCGTTGCCAGTAAACCGCCCAATGACCAGCCTAACCACACAGCATGATCTGGCGCACCCAATAACAATTGCGCTCGCATTTGTGCTAAATCTGACACCCTACACTCACGGTTATCACCGTACCCCGGCAAATCGCACCAATGTACACAATAGTGTAATGAGAGTGCTTCAACCAAAGACGTCCACACTGCGCCATTCATACTCCAACCATGAATGAGAACCACATCGAATCCTTGACCTTTTGAATGCCAAATCACCTGTTTTTCCATCTATGTTTTCCTTTTCTTTTACTCAAAAGACGACATTGATGCTGTTAAACAAAAGCGCACCCAATTGCCATCTCTGCCATTTATCTTTAAACCCAAACGAATATGTGTGGTGTACATACTGTCGCCAACACTTTTCTCAACTCGATTATTGTCACCAATGCGGCCTAACACTACTGCCCATCAACGCACAATGCCAACACTGTGAAATAAAACCGCCACCTTGGAATACATTGTATCGCCTTGGTGAATATCGCTATCCACTCAATCGGATCATTCACCAATTCAAGCAAACACCCAAAGAAATGATCGGAAAACCCTTAGGCATCGCATTAGCCAAACAGATCACAACGCCGGCACAATTATGTATTCCTGTTCCCATTCATCCTTGGCGTCGCTGGACTCGATCCTTTAACCAAAGTACTGAACTCGCTCATCACATTGCGCATTACCACCGTATAGCTTACGACCCCAATGGCTTTCGACGACAACGTTATACACCGGATCAAAAACACTTAAACCGGGAACAACGACGTCATAATGTTCAATCCACCTTTGTCTTAAATCGAAAGCATTATCCAGAACATGTTGCTATCGTCGATGACGTTATCACGACAGGAAATACAGTAAAGGCATTGACTTTATTACTAAAAAATAAAGGCGTAAAACACATCGATATTTATTGCGTGTGCGTCACACCCATCGAAAAGTGACGAAAATTTGCAACAAATCGAGGGTTCAGTCATGGTTGCACAAAATAGCAGATGATAGACAATGTGGGAGAGAGTAGAATAATCTTAAATCACAGTAAATAAGTCGGGTATTATATCGTGTCTATGATCACCATCACGCCAAGTGCACAAGAACATTTCGGTAAACTCTTGGCTCAACAGCCAGAAGGCACCAACATCCGCGTTTTCGTTGTGAATCCCGGTACACAAAGTGCAGAGTGTGGCGTTTCCTACTGCCCAGTGGAAGCAGTAGAAAGTACAGATACTAAAATGGAATTTGAACTCTTCTCTGCATTTATTGACGAAACCAGCCTTCCTTTTCTTGATAACGCAGAAATTGACTTTGTCACTGACAAGTTGGGTTCACAACTAACCCTAAAAGCCCCAAATGCGAAAGCACGTAAAGTGTCAGAAGATGCCCCATTAATGGATCGTGTTGAATACGTCTTACAAACCCAAGTCAATCCACAATTAGCCAATCATGGCGGTAATGTTACCTTGAGTGAAATCACTGAAGACGGCGTTGCCATTGTGCAATTTGGTGGTGGTTGTAACGGTTGCTCAATGATCGATGTCACGTTGAAAGAAGGCATTGAAAAAGAACTTCTGGCTCAATTCAGTGGCGAATTGACCGGAGTGAAAGACATTACAGAACACGCTCAAGGCGATCATTCTTACTACCAGTAAGCGATAACCAATAAGTTTTTTGCTCGCAAGATGCGCCAATGAAAAACAAAAAAGCCGTCTTACATGACGGCTTTTTCTTTCTCTATCAGGAAATGAATACTAATTACACATTCACTTAATCGACTTTCTGTAACCAAGAAATGGTGACGGCACGTTTGCCCCAATCACGAGCAGCTTGAATATTATTACCCATATAGATATCAATACGACGATACCACTCCGGATTCATCTTATCCAATACCGTATATTCTCCTGGTAATCCTGAGATACGCACTTTAGTTTCATGACCAATTCCACGGATATGCAGAAGATCCCAAGAAACGGCGATCGCTTTCATTCCAGGAACCAATCGATCATTCCATGCACCTAGATACGGGTGCGAACTGGTTTGCCATGGCACAGAATTATAAGCTGTTGCGGTTACTCGTAAATAGCGACGCACATAATGAGGACCTGCATCTTCTTTTTTACGCTGAGCTTCTTCCCAGCGCTGATGCGCTTCCCAACGTTCATGTTCTTGCCAACGCTGTACAGCTGCTTCATGAGCCGCTTCATTCAATTGGGCTAACTTCTGACTTTGAGTTCTTTGCTGAGTGATTGCCTGATAATTATTGGTGGCACTCTCTAAAGTAACTGGTGTAAAAGTATTAGAGTTTAACAAAGCATTTTTCGTCGTATTCCCAATATTCAACATATGCTCTGTGGCAATCGCATCATTTTCATTGGCTTCGGATAGCGTAATAGGTTGAGAGACTGTCGGAACATGGACAGCCGTATTGGGAATGCTCTCTGTATTTTGAATATTCACATTGCCATCATTGGCTTGCGGTAACACAATCGGCTCTGATAAATCAGACAAAGAGGATGGTTCAATAACCACTGAAGACGGCTCTGTACTCAATGGCGGAGGAAGAACAATTGGTGCAGGCAACGAATCTGATGACGTGCTCATGGGTGTAGAATAAGACGGAGAAAGCACTTCATCGGTTACTGTTGATGCGTATGCCGTCGGCACCATCAACAATAACAATAAAGTAATATAAATTTTTTTCATGACAACAACTCGATGATAGAATCCCTTTATTCTAAACATCTAAGTCCCATCAAGATGTTTTTTTATTGCAATAATTTTGACATAAAAACTAACAAACAATAACCACTTGTTTTCATAAAAATTAATTGCAGTCAAACTGACATTACAAAATTAAAAAGAGTTGCTCAGGATTTGTTCAGATGATTAACTTTTTGACCAAGTAATCGTCACTCCACGACGTCCCCATCTTTTCGCCGCATGCAAATTATTTCCCATATAAATATCAATTCGCTTACGCCAACGTTTGTGCATTTTATCCAACACAACATATTCCCCTTTCAAGCCAGAAATGCGCACTTTTGTACCGCGTGTTAATCCCATTTTTAATAAATCACGAGATACAGCAATTGCTTTCATTCCTGGTACTAAACGATCACTCCATGCCGCCAAATTAGGATGCTTATCCGTTTGGCTTGGCAAAGAATTATAAGCTGTGGCGGTCACTCGCAATTTATGTGTGACCTGTTTATGCGAGACAGAATGATGCGTTGTCGTGTGCGTTTTTGCGTATGCCAAATTGGGTAAAGCGAACCCAACACTGGCACACACTAGCGCTATCATGATTGTTTTTTTCATTGCGATCTCCTTTGAAAGAGGCGCTATTTAAACAAATCCATAGGAGATATAAAACCCAAAAAAC
>CAMQZF010000234.1 GCA_947039525.1 uncultured Photobacterium sp.
CCAACGTTTTACCAGCAGAGAAACGCATTATTGGTAAACGCTGAACTCAACGAATTTAACGATATAACTTGAATTTAAAAATACAAATTAAGTGATTAAACCGAAAGGAAATTTGCTTTTCTAAATAAAATGAAATGCATGATAAAATAATTGAGTGGGACTTAACCATTCATCACTATCAATAAACTAGATACATCATCCTATCCAATCACATATCGACTCCTAACAAAAAAAGAAATGGTACGAATGCAGTATGCCCTTTAAAAAAAGGGGAATTAATAATTTAATTTGAAAACAATATTAATTATTTCCGACATCTTTTATCTCAAAATAAATATGGGATCTTATATCTTACAAATAACAGTTGGTAACAATAATAATTATCATTAAGATTCTCGTAAAATTATTATAAAACCTTTTTCCTATGAATTACGTCATTGCCTTTTTGTGCTTAGTTTGCTCTTTTCTTGCCCATGCTGAAAACTTTCCTGTCACGATCACCGATGTTGCTGGCCGTAATGTTACTTTTGATGCGCCTCCGCAGCATATTGCCTTAGCGACGGGCCGCGATTTTCCTTTATTAGAAATTTTGTATCAACAGCAAGCCGCTGCACATCTTGTTGCTTGGCGTAATGATATGAAGCTCGATGCCCCTTCTATGTATGCCCAATACATTAAACAATATCCACGTTTAGCAACGGTGCCTTTTATTGGCAAAATCAGTGCGGGTGCTTTCGATGCCGAACGTTTTATTGAAATGAAACCGAAGCCAAATTTATTAATCATGGATTTAGCCGATGAGCAAGTCGCTAAACAAGAAGGGTTATTGAAAACCTTATCAGCCGCTGGTATCAAAGTTATCACAGTTGATTTCAATGAAAATCCATTAAAGAATACAGCAACTTCCATTTTAACGGTTGCAAAAGCATTAGATCGAGAAACACAAGGTCACGCCTTTGTCGATTATTACCAACAACATATTGCTCATATTTTATCTGTAATTGATCATTTGCCAAAAAATCAATGGCATCAAAAAGTCTTCATTGAACGTGCTGCCGGCTATAACGGTTCTTGTTGTCGAACTTTTGGTAATGGCAATATGGGTGAGTATTTATCGTTCCTGAAAGCCGATAATATGGCCTTATTACCATTACATGGTGCCTTTACTGGTCAACTATCCCCAGAAACGGTCATTGTCGGTCAGCCTGATGTCTACATCATGCAAACGGCAGGTTGGGTAAATAAACACGGACAAGTATTAAATGGGATTCCTTTAGGTTATCAGCCAAGTTCACAAGCGATTAAAACAGCAACCGAACAATTAATGACTCGCCCTTGGTTACAAGCATTATCCGCGTATCAAGATCATCGTGTATATTCTATTTATATGCCATTTTATAATTCACCGTATAATTTGGTGGCGATTGAGTTCTTTGCTAAATGGCTTTATCCACAGGCGTTTAAAGATTTAAATCCTAATCAAACCTTCGCAGAAATGAATCAACGTTTTGGTCATCACCCGATTTCAGGTGTTTTTGGTATTAATAACTTTAAGGCCATGCAATGAGCAGTGTGCATCCAAGTTTATTGATTCATTATCGAAAAAATAAACGAAAACAATGGGCGTTAGTGATCTTTTTCATTCTCACCATTTGCGGGTTGATTGCCGATATTGTGATCGGATCTCATGGATTGACTTTACACCAAGTTCTTATGGCCATTTTCTATCCAAGCCACAGTTCATTATCCAGTCGAATTATTGTCTGGGATATTCGAATGCCAATGTCCTTAATGGCTCCACTGGTTGGTGGAGCGTTAGCTTTGGCTGGGGCACAAATGCAAACGACCTTAAACAATCCGCTCGCAGACCCCTATACCTTCGGAGTATCGTCAGCAGCGGGAGTTGGCGCAGCACTCGTGATCACCAATATCGTGAGTATTCCTTTTATTCCTGCGCAATATCAAATTGTGGTCATGGCATTTTTATTTTGTTTAATGACCACATTTTTGATCGCAGGGATCTCATCGATTAAAAGTATGGCAATTGAAGGGGTCATGTTATTTGGTGTCGCATTAATGTTTGGCTACGACAGTGTATTAACCATGATGCACTACATTGCCAGTGAAAATCAGCTTCAGACGTTAATTTTTTGGCAGATGGGATCGTTAGAGCGTGGAAGTTGGGGGAAAATCATTATATTAGCGATTGTTTTACCCGTCGTACTTATCGTGATGATGAAAGATGCGTGGAAGCTCTCCTCATTAAAAATGGGCAGTGAGCGTGTGAAAGTCATGGGCATCAACTTTACTCGTTTACGATTAAAGATTTTGGTCTTAGTCTCTATCATCACCTCATTAGCCGTATCATTTGTCGGAGCCATTGGGTTTGTTGGCTTAGTCGCTCCTCATATCGCGCGTATGATTGTCGGTGAAGATCAACGTTACTTTTTGCCCAGTGCCTTTTTAATTGGTGCTTTCCTTTTAGAATTGGGTTCCATCGCCAGTAAATCCATTCTCGTAGGCATTGTTTTGCCGCTAACCGTGGTGATGTCTATGGTCGGAATTCCTTTCTTTGTGTATTTGATTTTGAAAAAAGGTCGTCAACATGGCGCTTAATATTCAACATATCACTGTCTGTTTTGGTTCAAAAACCATTTTAAATGATGTGACCTTTCCGACAATTCAATTAGGAGAAATTGTCAGTTTGATTGGCAGTAATGGCGCAGGTAAATCTACGTTATTAAAACAAATCACCGATAGCTTATGGCATCGAAAACCGTCCATATTTCTCTTTGATAAACCCATTTGCAGCTTAGATTTGGGCTATTTACCTCAAGATCATCGAGTGAATGCCAATCTTAGTGTGTTAGAGCTTTTAATTACTACCTTGAATATTCATACCACCAGTTTACTCATGAAAAAAGGTGGTGCTGAAACAGCATTAGCTTTGCTCAATCAAATGAATATAGAACATTTAGCCAATAAATGTTGTACAGCGTTATCGGGTGGAGAGAGTCAAATGGTGGGATTAGCTCAAGCGATCATCAATCGTCCAAAAGTACTGGTATTGGATGAGCCGACCTCAGCATTAGACATGAGTAATCAACTGAAACTATTAGATTTTGTTAAAAAATACGCAAAAAAAGAAAACGCCTGCGTCATTATGGTTGTTCATGATTTGAATTTGGCGATTCAATATTCGGATAAAATTGCGGTATTGCACCAAGGTCACTTATTTGAATACGGTGATCCTAAACAAGTGATTACACCTGAAATGTTAGCGAAGGTATTTCAAGTTCGTTCTCAAGTCTTTGATATTGATGGAACACCTCATGTCGTCACTCGTTCTTCATCGGTTAATTCACAATATTAGACAAATATCAATTTTTAGGTATTTGGAATTCTAACCCACTGAATTAACCCCATACTTAAAATAAAAACCTCAGAGCATCATTAAATAAAAAGGATTTTATTTATCAAATATTCAGGTGGTGATCCCAGATTATTCTATTAAATTTAGTAAAGGTTATTTGTTTTATACAGCTGACTAATTTTAATTATGAATAAATACTGCTAACTATCGTTATTAAACTGGAGCAAAATCTGGAGAAGCCTAGCGATTATCTGTATAAATAATCACTTTCCGCACCAAAAACCACCTTTATACCAGAAGAAAAAAGAACAATACCATGGACTTCCGCAACATATTTACTCCCTTCTGTATCACGTACAACAATTTTTCCTCTTGCCTTGTTTATACTCAACCACATCGTAAAATGACCAAGTGTTAATTATTCTTCACTATTTAAGTCCTTTATTTTTTGGTAATGCCTCTAGTTTATTGATAGTAATGAATAGTTAAGTACCAACCAATGACTTTATCGTGTATTTCTGATGATTTAGAAAAGCAAAGGGTCTTTCTGTTTAAACGTTTTAAATGAGTGCGTAGATTTAAATTGTGTCGTTCAATTCGTTGAGTCCAACGTTTTCCAATAATATGTTTT
>CAMQZF010000235.1 GCA_947039525.1 uncultured Photobacterium sp.
CCGTTTCACGAATGACAAAAGGCACGTCTTGACGATGAATCAACGTAAACCGTGCCAATAAAGCATCTTGCAACGCTTCAAAAGTATAATAAGACTCCCCATGACGCTTAATGCCACCCAGCCAATGTGATTTCTGTGTATGCTCTTCAACGATAACAGCACTAAATACCCACCAGCTTGTAATCGAGGTTCAATGTGTTCTAAAAAAGCATGAGGCGTTGCCAAGCGATCCAATAAATTAGAAGCAAACACCACATCGTAATTTGTAAAGTTTGGTTTTAAATTACACGCATCGCCTTGTGAAAAGGCCACCCTTTTCAATAACGCATCATCGTAGTCTAAAGTCGACAACTGCACTTCTTTAAACGCGTGAAGATCCCCCTCCGTTGGTACAACATAACGTTTACACCCTTTATCCAATAACTCACAACCTTGTTGAATAAAGCGGGCTGAAAAATCCACACCGTCAACATGTGTCGCATAACGTGCCCATTCAAAGCTAGCTCGCCCAACAGAGCAGCCGAGATCCAAAACTCGATACTCACTCAGTAATGGTAAATGTGCGCGAGCAATCTTCACCGCTGATACGCAAAAATTCGGCACATCAAAATACTCATCGCCGTAATGAAATTCTAAATATTGAGCAACACTAGAATCCGTTTCATAAACATGTGTCGTTAGTGAAGAAGGTTGAGAGTCAAAAGGTGCATTCACTAAACGAAACCCCGCATGCTGATAGAAATGACGACGAAACGCATAACGGGATGACGCCAGAGTTTCATTTCCTGTAGAGATCCATGATCCCCCTTTCATCAACATATGCTGCCCATCAAATGTCGGTGTGGAAAAATCATCATAAATAGGATGAACGTGAAACCCAGTAAAGCCGTCAATCGGTGTCGATGTCCATTGCCATACATTACCGATTACGTCATAACAATCGCTCTGTTTATGTGCCCATACAGAGCAAGACGAAGCGTGACTCAAGCGATGATTAGCCGATACCGTATTATCATCCACATCTTGTCGTAATGCTTGCCATTCGCACTGCGTTGGTAAACGAATGGGTAAGGCAGTAATCTCGCGAAGCCAAGCACAAAACGCATCGGCTTCTAATTGATTCACTTCCACAGGCCAATCTAACGGTAATGGAATTTCATTCGTCAAATTACGCTGATACCACAACGACTCTTTTCGAATCCAAAAACGAGGATGCTGAACTTGAGTATAATCAAGCCATGCTCGTCCTTCTTCTCCCCAATAGCTTTGATTTTCATAGCCACCCGCATTAACAAACGCCAAATATGCCTGATTAGTCACTAAAGTTTCGCTGGCTTCAAACGCTTCCACATGCGCGACGGAATGCCCATATTCATTATCCCAACCATACATATCATCATGAGGCGATTTCCCTAATGTGATGGATTGAGCTGGAATCGGGATCCAACGCAATTTAGAGATGGAAGAATCACGATACATCGAAGGAGAAATGTCTTGCGAATAATGTTGTAATTTCGATAAGGGTAACTGACGCATGATCACTGACGATGTTTCCAAATGAATTCGCTCATGTTCAATACCCATCAAAATCACCCAAGCAGCATCAGTTTGAGTAATTGGCAACGTTAGAGGCAGAACATCAATAAACGAATTCACAACATCAAACACTTCAGAGCGATAAGCTCGCACATCAGAGACACTCGGCCACGGATAATGCTCGTCATTGAGATCATCCCACGACATTTCATCCACCCCAACCGCAAATAAGGCTTCAAAATCAGGATTCACTCGCTGAGTAATATGCCCTGCCAATTTTAACTTATTAACAAAAAAGACGGCGGTATGAGCAAAGTAAAAAATGAGCGGATGACGAAGTGGTTCCGGGCGGTCAAAAAAAGCGGACTCATCGGAAATCAACTCAAACAAACGTTCATATAACTGCCAAGTTTGTTGAAAACTGGCGTACAACTCTTGCCTTTTCTCTTCAACGCTCTCGCCATGAAGCGACAACGACTGCGTTCCCCAGGTCGTATTATGATGTTCAAACATACAGATTCTCTTCCCTGTCTTCCTTCTCTTCCTTGTTTCTATAAAATTAGAAGATAATCTTAACAATCAGCAAATCAAACCATCGAAAAGCTAAGATTTTTAAACTCAACATTGAGTTTTCATTAAATATATCGTTATGATTGTCTCTATTTACGAGAAGCACATCATTAAATATTAATACATAGGTAAAAGATGAATAATCACACACCACCTTCTGACGATCAAAATTGGCAATTAATTTATTTATCAGACAGTGCCACAAAAAAAATACAAGAAATCGAAACGATCAATCAACAACATCGAATTATGATCGATAAAAAAGGATTAATTTCATTATTGCTGTCTCAATTAGACTCCAAAGCGCTGCAAGAGTGCCTGATTATTGGAGAACTTAATGAATTCAAACAAAAATACCCACATTTTCCAGAATCGGAATATCAACAAATCGAACAAAAAATTCGTCAAAAAGTCGTCAACGCATACGTCAATATCACGATGTAATTGAAGGGCCTGTCGTAACTCATGATGAAAAGCATGAGTTATTACGGTAAAAACTTGATCTTATTTACAAGAAATTACATCAAAAAAACACCATTCCTTGCTCTACTCTTGTTATGAACTTGCCATAATCAAGAGGTCTGTCATGAATAAAGTCATTCACTTATTGTTGTTAATATCCTTTCCTTTCTTTACCCATGCCTCAAGCTTGGTCGCGTCGGCTGAAAATGGCAACGCCAACGCTCAGTACACCTTAGCCATGGCATTTGACAGCGGTGAAGGACAAGCAAAATCCCCTAAAGACGCCGAAACCTGGTTACTCAAAGCAGCAAAACAAGGACACTCTGACGCACAATACACATTGGCTCATAAATACGATGATGGAAATGGTGTCATGCAATCATCTGAGAAATCCGTGTATTGGTATCAAAAAGCCGCGACTCAAAATCACATCAAGGCTCAATTCAATTTGGCCATGATGTATGCATTGGGTCATCGGGTGCCAAAGTCAGCAGAACAATCCGCTCGCTGGTTCTTAAAAGCAGCAGATCAAGGGCATATTGATGCTCAATTTAATTTAGCAACACTTTACGATACTGGCGACGGCGTACCATACTCACCAGAAAATGCTGTGATTTGGTATCAAAAAGCAGCAGAACAAGGATCCAGCCTAGCTCAATTTGAATTGGCCAATAAATACGATAATGGCGAACATTTACCACAATCCAGTGAGCAAGCTCTATATTGGTATCAAAAATCGGCGGAGCGTGGGCACGCAGAAGCACAGTTTACATTAGGCATCATGTACGCCATCGGTCACCGAGTCACAAAATCCGATAAAAAAGCCCTGCATTGGTATCAAAAAGCCGCTGATCAGGGACATTCAGATGCACAAGCGTTAATCAAAGAATACAAAACGCTACCAACGTCTTAATATAAAAAGGCCGCGATGCTCTTGTTATGAGCATCACGGCCTAAACTCAGTGATTGATTAAAATCTAAAAATCACACGATTCTATTAATTAAGACAACATGTTTGCCAAGTCCTGCTCTGGTGTACTGGTTAACTGCAAATTAAAGGTTTCTTGTAAAAACCCAACAATCTCATTATTCACAAACTCGGGTGCATTAGGCCCTAAGTAAATGTTTTGAATACCGAGATTGAACAATGCCAGCAAAATCAGCACTGCTTTTTGCTCCATCCAAGACAAAACAATGCTCACTGGCAATTCATTCACTGGCACTTGCAGTGCATCGCTTAAGGCAAGCGCAATCATCACAGCGCCATAACTGTCGTTACATTGGCCTAAATCTAAGTAACGCGGAATATTCGTCCCAGCAATCACACCAAAATCATGGTCATTGAAACGGAACTTACCACAAGACGACGTTAACACAAGGCAATCATCTGGAATGCTTAACGCCAACTCTCGGAAGTAATCATTTTGCTTAC
>CAMQZF010000236.1 GCA_947039525.1 uncultured Photobacterium sp.
ATATTCATTATTTTTATATTGGTTAATCAGTTGGATACCCAGTGTTTTGCATTGAGTCTCAATACCATGACGAATGGAGAGATAATAAGGATCGCTGATTTCTAAGTTTTGTTCGTATTGGTAGAAAACTTGAAAGGTGAATGCATTGGGAATAGCGGCTCGGCGAGTGTTTGAACGTTTGTAATCGAGCCGCTCTGCAATTTCAAGAATCTTGTGTTTGGTTTGCAATTTTACGCTGAGTGTTGGGTCATCATTCAATACTCGAGATACGGTGGCTTGAGATACGCCAGCTTGTAATGCAATTTCTTTTAGAGTCGCCATAGTCCGTTTTTAATCCTAAAAAGTAATCAACTCATTTTACCTTGATGTTGGTAAAAGTTTTACTAAATTAAATTTATAATTTTACTTATTTTAAAGTTTGTGCTTTTTGTCACGAATCCATTTTTGGTCTATTGGTAAGCTCTCTGCAAAAGATGTGTGCCTAAAGCGTATGTTTCGTGACAGGGTGCTCTTATTCCTTAGAAGGTAGCTTATATTATGTCGGCAATGTCGTCCCTTGAATCGCAATCCCTATTTGATCCCATTGAACACCCGCATCGTCGTTATAATCCTTTGACGGATCAGTGGGTCTTAGTCTCGCCACATCGCGCTAAACGTCCATGGCAAGGAGCGTCAGAAGCATTAACCAAGGCAACTTATGTGCCTTATGATGCGACCTGTTTTTTATGTCCGACCAATGTGCGTGTCTCAGGGGATAAAAACCCAGATTATACTGGGACGTTTGTGTTTCAAAATGATCATGCGGCCTTAATGCCGGATACGCCGGAAACAAAAGAGAGTCACGATCCTTTATTTCGTTGTGAAAGCGCCCGTGGTTTGAGTCGTGTGATTTGTTTTTCACCGGATCACAGTAAAACCTTACCAGAACTGTCGGTGCCTGCTTTGCGTGCTGTTGTCGATACGTGGAATGAGCAAATTGAAGAGTTGGGCAAGCGTTTCTTATGGGTTCAGGCTTTTGAAAATAAAGGATCAGTGATGGGGTGTTCTCAACCACATCCACACGGTCAGGTTTGGGCGAATGATTTCCTACCGAATGAAATTGCCAGAAAAGATCAGAATTTACGCGCTTATTATCAAAAGCACGGTCGTAATTTATTAATGGACTACGTTGAGCGTGAATTAGCCGATGGTAGCCGTACTGTGGTTGAAACCGAATATTGGTTAGCGGTTGTGCCTTATTGGGCTGCTTGGCCGTTTGAAACCTTATTATTGCCAAAAATACCGACTCAACGTATGCAAGATTTGACGGACGCACAGCGTGATGATTTGGCGTTAGCGTTGAAAAAGCTGACCAGTCGTTATGACAACTTATTCCAATGCGATTTCCCATATTCTATGGGCTGGCATTACGCGCCATTTTTTGAACGAGATACGACATTATCGGATAACAGTACTGATCACTGGCAGTTACACGCTTTGTTTTATCCGCCATTACTGCGTTCTGCAACCGTGAAAAAGTTTATGGTGGGTTATGAAATGTTAGCGGAATCTCAACGTGATCTCACACCTGAGCAAGCCGCAGAAAAGTTGCGAGCGGTCAGTGATGTGCATTATCGAGCTCAAGTGAAATAATATGTAATGCGTGTATTACGCAATCCTTCAGCATTAAGTATGGATTTTATTGAATTAGGATATTAACGATGAACAAACAATCAATCGCATTAACACAAAGCGTACAACAGGTTTTTGAACAGCATTTTGACTATGCACCGACTCATATTATTCAAGCGCCAGGGCGCGTTAATTTGATTGGTGAACATACGGATTATAATGATGGGTTTGTCTTACCCTGTGCGATTGATTATCAAACGGTTGTGGCGGCGGCAACGCGTTCAGATTCGTTAGTACGAGTGATTGCGGTTGATTATGATAACGCCAGCAATACGTTTGATTTATCACAACCTTTGGCTTTTGATCCGGATTGTATGTGGGTGAACTACATTTGCGGTGTCTTAAAAGGTTTATTAGAAAAAGGGTATGCGATTTCAGGAATGGACTTAACGGTGAGTGGTAATGTTCCGCAAGGGGCAGGGTTAAGTTCATCCGCGGCGCTTGAGGTCTTGATTGGTCAAATGGTAAAGGTTTATGGCAGTTGCCACTGACTCAACAGGAGATCGCGTTAAATGGGCAATGGGCTGAAAATCATTTTGTCGGCTGTAATTGCGGCATCATGGATCAGTTAATTTCGGCAGAAGGGAAGGCTGATCATGCTTTATTGATTGATTGTCGCAGTTTAGAAACTCAGGCGGTTAAAATGCCAGAGAATATGGCGGTAATGATCATTAACTCGAATAAAAAGCGTGGGCTGGTGGACAGTGAATACAATACACGCCGCGCACAATGTGAAGAGGCTGCTGAGTTCTTTGGTGTGAAAGCATTACGAGATGTTTCGCTGGAAACCTTGATGGCCCATTATTTGGATTTGGATTCCGTGGTTGCTCATCGTGCTCGTCACGTCATTACCGAAAATTTGCGTACCCAAGAGGCGGCCATCGCTTTATCGCAGGGCGACATGGTGACGTTGTCACATTTAATGGCTGAATCCCACGCATCAATGCGCGATGATTTTGAGATCACCGTTCCTGAAATTGATGCACTCGTGTCTATGATTGCTGAAGTGCTCGGTGAGCAAGGCGGTGTGCGTATGACTGGCGGCGGCTTTGGTGGTTGTGTTGTGGCTGTGATGCCGCCAGAATTAGTTGCGGAAGTGAAAGCTGCCGTGGAAGCGCGCTATGAATCTGAAACTGGCTTAAAAGAAACCATTTATGTGTGTCAGGCAATGTCTGGTGCTGGTCTGGTGTCTGAATTAATGATGGCATAAGGAATGAATGAGATGTGTCATGATCCCAAAGGGTATGTGAGTCGATTATATCGTGACATGACGCAATCGTTGGCGGCAGATGGTTTACCGCCAACCTTGATTACGTTAATGAACGCCAATGGCATGATGGTCACTGTGATGGATATTGGTGCAACTTGGTTAAGTGCACTGGTTCCTGTGGAAGAAACGCATCGTGAAGTGATCTTAGGCGTTCAAAATATGGCGCAATTTTATGAGCAGAAGGCGTATTTAGGGGCAACGGTGGGTCGTTATGCCAATCGCTTAGCGCAAGGTCGATTTTCTTATCAAGATAGAGTTTACACCGTTTCTCAAAATCAAGGTGAGCACTGCTTGCATGGGGGAGGGCTTGGCTTTGATCGCCAACGCTGGCGTATTCTATCCGCGACGGATACCGAAGTGTGTTTAGGGTTGATTTCACTCGATGGTGATATGGGATTTCCGGGGGAGGTGACCGTGGAAGTACGTTATCAACTGGAAGAGAATAACACTCTGACCATTGCCTATTTTGGTAAGACAGATCAACCGACACCATTGAATTTAACTAACCATGCGTATTTTAATTTGATGGGTGCGGAATCTGGCTTGGATGTTTTATCTCATTTTTTGGCCATTCAAGCGGATGTGTTTTTACCGACGGATCAGTCAGGTATTCCGCTAGGGCAGTGGCAATCGGTGACAAATACAGGGTTTGATTTTCGAGTATTGAAACCTTTGGTACAAGATTTCATGCAAGATGAGGCTCAGCAAAACGTTCAAGGTTATGACCATAGTTTTGTTTTTGATGCGGATCCTTGTTTGTCGAAAGCCTTATTGATGTCGCCTGATAAAAAGTTATCTTTGTCTATCAGTACCACAAAGCCTGCGATGCAAGTTTATACTGGAAATTTCTTAGCAGGTTGCCCAAACCGCTCTGGTGGCGAATATCAAAATCACAGTGGTGTTGCTTTAGAAACACAATATTTACCTGATGCGCCGAATCATCCTGAGTGGGGAGGTGAGTTAGCTCTGTTATTACCGAATAAATTGTACTGTCATCATACTAAGTACCATTTTATGACGTCGTCTGCAGTGTAA
>CAMQZF010000237.1 GCA_947039525.1 uncultured Photobacterium sp.
AGCATGGCAATCGTAATGTCATTACTGAGTTTGAGTTTTGGATAATATTGAGAAATTTTTGTCGAAAGATCGAGGGCTTTTTGTTCGTATAATCGAAGGATGGTCGTAGCAGTCAGTTGTTTGGTGATTGATCCGACTTTAAATAGGTTATCCTTAGTCATGTTTCGCTTCATTTGAACATCAGAGTAACCAATGGCAGTTTCATAAAGAATATTGTCGCCTTGAGCAATTAAGACATTGCCATTAAATCGCCCATACTGCTGTAAGTGCTGAAGGTATTCGTCTAAGTTTTGTTGGATATTAGACGTTTTTGCATGAACAGACGTGGAAAGTAGCATACCTAAAAATAGATATACTAGTCTGTAAATTAATTTCATTGTTCCCTCAGTACGTTGTTATGAATATTTTAAGCAATATATCATTATCTTTTTATTTACTTTTGTAATAAAAAGTAAATCACTAAGGAATGTGAATTAGGTTTTTATTTGGTATTTTTTATTTCAAATGTTATTTGTTTTTTGTGATGAATATCATTTTTATCTTTGGAAATAAAAAAAGCCCATAACTCATGGGCTTTTTTATTAATTTTTTTCAATATTATTGAGCTGTGTTGTTTTCAGTTTCTGTTGTTTGAACAAGTTCTGGAAATTGCTTCGTTGGACGTGCAACCAGTTGGCGAGTGTTATCTCGAACTTCTGCTAAAACAACTTCAAAGTGATCACCCAGTTGGTATTCTTTAATAGAATCAATATTAATAATACCCATGTCACCATTGCATTCGATGCGCGTTTTGTTATCCATAATTAATGGGGCTGGAATGAAGGAAGATGCACCATTTTCCAATAAACGAACACGCATACCGGCACGGTTAACATCAAAGACTTCTGCGGTGAAAGTCGTTTTCTCTTCAACTGCATTTTTAAGCAGACGCACGTACAGCCAATCAGCGACATCGCGTTCAGCCATTCGATGATGACGACGGTGTAATGCAATTTCTTCACCAACATTATCATCAGGTACTTGAGATGGTGTATTGTGGCTGATCAATGCTTTTAGTAGACGATGGTTAATCATGTCACCATATTTACGAATCGGTGATGTCCACGTTGCGTATAAATCTAAGCCCATTGCATAATGTGGCGCTGGCTTATTATCAACTTCACTGTACGCTTGGAAACGACGTAAGCGGTTATCTAAATACGTGCTGTCTAAATCATTTAACCAACGACGTAATGCACTAAAGCCTTCCAGTGTCATCAGTTCTTCTTTGGTGAATGGGGCTTCAGCTGCGGTTAAAAACTCCATTGCAGTGTCTAGCTTTTCAGGGTTAAAACCAGCATGGTGATTGAATATACCTGTGCCGAATTTTTCGCTTAATGCACGACCCGCACAAATGTTTGCTGTGATCATGGCCTCTTCAACCATGCGATTGGCTGTACGACGAGGATCAGTATGAATTGCAATAACATCGTTATCGTCACTAAGTTCAAAACGGTAATCAGGGCGATCAGGGAATACTACCGCATTCGTTGCACGCCAATGACTGCGAGCATTGGCAAACGCATGCAATGCATTAATTTGTTGGCGAATGATGTCGTTTGGCGTCCACTTTTCACTGTGACCATTTTCGAGTACATCAGAAATATTGTCGTACGCTAAACGTCCTTGAGATTTAATCCAAGCCGCAAAAAATTGAATATCGTCATTAATCACGCCGTCTTTGGTTACGGTAACACGACAACAAATGGCTGGACGCTGTTCATTTTCAACTAATGAGCATAATTCATCACTTAGCTCACGTGGTAACATTGGAATGTTACGACCTGGTAGGTAAATCGTGAAGCCACGTTCGCGGGCTTCTTTGTCCATATCGCTATCCACAGAGATATAGGCAGTTGGATCGGCAATAGCAATCGTGATTTCAAAGCTACCGTCGTTTTTTTGAACGGTATATAACGCATCATCCATGTCTTTAGTGGATTCGCCATCAATGGTGATAAATGGTAAATCGGTTAAGTCTTGGCGCTCTAAACCTTCATCCAATAAATTCCAGCTTTCTTGTGGTGCTGGCTCTGCGTTTGGAAGATTGTGACGTGCTAAGGTTACCCACCAAGGAGCAATTTTATCGTTACTATCGGTGATTTTTTCACGAATTTCACAGAAAAAAGGTTTATTTTCTTTAACTAATGGGTGACTGGTTAAATGTGCAACAACCCAATCACCTTCTTTTAAGGTTTCAGGATTTAACCCTTTAATGGTACGAGCTTTGATTGCGTCTTTTAATTGTGGGTGATCGGGCACGACATTTAAACGATCGCGAATCATCTTAATACGACCAATAAATCGCGTTAGGTTTTGTTCAACCAACTCTGTTGGCTCTGCCACTTCACGTTCTTTTTCAGTACGAATCACAGCAATGACTTTATCGCCATGCATGACATTTTTCATGTAAGTGGGTGGGATAAAATAACTCTCTTTATTATCCACTTCGAGAAAGCCAAAACCACGTTCAGTGCCTTTGATGGTGCCTTCTTTTTTAATTAAGGTATCTTGAATTTGTTTTTTAAGCTGAGCGAGTAACGGATTATCTTGAAACATTAGGCTTGAATCTCAAAGTGGGAGGACGTCTTACTATACGTTTTTCACCTTTTAAAACCAAGTGATCAGCGATGAGATTTATTTTTACCTTATAAGCATAAAAATGTTAGCTCTCTTTTTCTTTGAGAATAATGTTGTGTTTTTACTCACAAATGAAGAATGCCTTCCGTCATGTAAGATGAAAATTTGATACAACCGAATACATTATAACCGTGAATTTTTCTTTTACGGTCATCCATTACTTTTTATTGGATATCTATTTTTCATGAAGATCGGTATTGCTGATTTATCATCAGAATTGCAACGTTATAAAAAGACAGAAGCTTGGTGCGGTGCTTTCTTCTCAGGTCTTACTGATCATATGAGCTTAGATTATGTTTCTCTTCTTATCGTTAATTCTAAACAATTGGTAAAAATGGCGTCTTGGTCTCATCAAGATGGTTTCCATTTTTATTCTATGGATGCAGTGCCGGAAAAACAAAGTGAGGTTTGTTTACCTCTGTATCAAAAAGCCATTCATGAACAGAGCATTGTTTTTGATGTTTTTAATAAACCACATAATGCCATTTGGTCTAATGAGCAAGATGCGTGGTATCAAGTGGTTGCGCCTATTTTTCGACATAATACATGTATTGGTGCGCTGCATATTGAAAGTTGTACGAATCAACAGAGTTATTGGCTATCCAGTGAGTTTAGTGATTTTCTTCGAGATATTGCCTCAGATCTTTACGCGCATCAGTTAAAATATGACATTGAAAAAACAAGAACGAGGTATTCTTATATTGAACAGACGTTAACGAGTCAAAATGCCATTTTATCTGAATATAAGCAGTTACTTAGTCAGTTGCATGAAATAACGGTTGCTTTAACAAAAACAAAAGATGAAGACGAGTTATACCATTGTGCAATTACACTTGGACGTGAATATTTAGGGCTGGATCGTATGGCTGTTTTTTTGGTCGATAATGAGAATAACACCATGTATGGAACCTATGGAACCTATGGAACCTATGGAACGGATCCTAGCGGTAATCTTGTTGATCGACGAGAATTTATTAGTCCAATTCCTGATCATCCATTGGTCAATAAAGCGTTAGCGAATAAAGATTATGTCGCTGTTAAACAGAATGTTCCTTTGTATTTTGGACGAGATCAAGTTGGCGTGGGCTGGAATGCCATGATTTCATTATGGAGTGATGAACTCTGTTTAGGTTGGATTGCTGCTGACAATTTAATTAATAAAAAACCCTTAACAGATTACCATCGTGAGTTATTAAAATTATTGGGTGTTGCTTTATCATCACAAATTTTTATTAAAAGAAACCATCGTCATTTATATCAATTAAATACGGAATTAGAACTCCGAATGCAAGA
>CAMQZF010000238.1 GCA_947039525.1 uncultured Photobacterium sp.
GATTATAAACACCGCCTAACTGGTGCGCCATTGAGTGAACGTAACCCAATGAAGCGTTAGAGAAAGCCATACCCGCTAGGTACTCACCGTACTGCATTGCATCACGCGCTTGGCGGTTTTCACCATTCTCAACCACTTTTTCAAGGTTTTGAGTAATCAACTCAATCGCTTTAATCGCAGAAGCGTCAGTGATTGGGGTTGCAGCTGTAGAAACGTAAGCTTCTACTGCGTGAGTTAATGCGTCCATACCTGTTGCAGCCGTTAGGAATTTAGGCATTGCTACCATCAATTCCGAATCGTTTACGGCAATGATAGGGGTGAAGTGTTTATCAACAACAGGGTACTTAGTTTCATCTTTTTCATTGGTGATGATAGCGAAAACAGTCATTTCTGACGCTGTACCTGCTGTGGTATTTACTGTAACCAATGGCAATTGTGGTTTCTTCGAAAGGTGAACACCTTTTGAGTAATCACGGATATGACCACCGTTTGCAGCCACTAAGGCAATACCTTTAGCCGCATCGTGTGATGAGCCACCACCGAAAGAAACCACGAAGTCTGCGTTTTCTTGTTTTAGAAGATCTAGACCATCTTCAATGTTTTTTTCCGTTGGGTTGGGTTGAACACCGCTATAGATAGCAAATTCAATACCGTGTGCGGTTAATTCGTTAGTTAGGTTATTAACTAGACCAATTTCAACTAATACGCTGTCGGTAACCACTAAGGCTTTCTTAAGTTCTTTAGACGCTAATTCTGCACCTAAAGATTTGATTGCGTTTGGACCCATAAGGGTAACGGGTGGCATGTAAAATACATTGCTCATAATAACTAAACTCCGAATCTAAAAAGATAAATTAAAAAATGTGGCTCGGTTTGTTTAAGCCGTTCCTCGTTGGGATGCGGTCATTTTAATTGGGTTCGGAAAAGTAACAATACAATGATTATGAAAATCATCATTACCACTTTGATATAAAAGAAATTGCCTATTGGTGTGTTTTGCGTTTATTTTTTATCGCAAAACAATAAATTATTGTTGTTTTTTATGTTTGCTTGAGTAAACTGCGCTCTATTAAATAGGAGGAAGTTTATGTCTTTATCTAAGTTCAGTCGCATCATGTGCCAGATTTTTATTGTTTTACTTATTTTGCTACCGATAGGCATCATTTACTTTTGGATTACGTACGGCACTCCACATGCTTATTTGAGCCTTTCAGGTCTTGTGCAAATTAATACTCCTGTTGATATGATCACCAAATTGCCATTAACACTTTTACCGCGTGTTTTGGCCATAGTAATTAGTTTAATTTTCTCTTTTATCTTGATGCGTGCCTTAATTTTATTGATTCGTCTGTTTGGTTATTATTCAAAAAATGAAATTTTTTCAGAGCGTAATGTACTGATTTATCGTCAATTAGGTCACTGTATGTTTTATTGGGTATTTGGTGGACTGATTTATCAAATTTTCATGACAGCGGCTATTTCTATGAATAACCCTCCCGGTCATCGAATGTTTTTTGTCTCTATTACTGGTGTGGATCTCTTAACACTATTAGTCGGTGTTATTATTTTGGGCATTGCTCGCGTGATGCGTGAAGGCCAGCGTTTGGCTGATGAAAATGAATACACGATTTAAATAAAGGAAAGGTATGTCCATTCGAGTCGACTTAGATGTCATGATGGCCAGACGCAAAATGCGTTTGAAAGATTTAGCGGCATTGGTCGGAATTACGGAAGCCAATCTTTCCGTTTTAAAGACGGGAAAAGCCAAAGCCATTCGCTTTTCTACTTTAGAGAAGTTATGTGAAATATTAGCCTGTCAACCGGGTGATATTTTGGTTTAAGAAGAAAACGAAGAAGATAAAGACAAATAAAAAAAGACCACCGATTAGGTGGTCTTTTTATTTTTAATGATTATTAATCAATGATTAACGCATTGTCACAAACTCTTCAGAGCCTGTCGGGTGGATGGCAACAACACTGTCAAAATCTGCTTTGGTTGCGCCCATCTTCATCGCAACACCAAAGCCTTGAATCATTTCATCCATTGAGAAACCAATACCGTGCAGACCAACGACTTTTTCGTCTTTTCCTGCACACACTAATTTCATGCGGCAAGGTTGACGATGCGCTGTTACCGCGGTGTACATAGCGGTAAAGCTAGAGGTGTACACTTTCACGTTCTCTTCGCCGTATTGAGCGATCGCGTCTTGTTGGGTCAAACCGATCGTACCGATTGGTGGATGACTGAAAACAACGGTTGGGACTAGGTTGTAATCCATTTTAGCCGTTGTCTGACCGTTGAATAAACGCTCAGACAATTGACGACCTGCTTTAACGGCAACTGGTGTTAATTCAATACCGCCTTCCATGATGTCACCCACACAGTAGATGCCTTTCACGTTGGTTTCTTGATATTCGTCGACTTTGATGAAACCACGATCGTTGGTTTTAACACCCGTTACGTCGAGATTAATCACATCAGTCACAGGATGACGACCAATAGCCCAAATTACAAGATCAGTCTGATGAGTGGTGCCATTTTCAAAATGAAGTGTAAAGGTACCGTCACTCTCTTTCACGATTTCAACAGGGTTGCTGTTGGTGTGAAGTGTTGGTCCTTCCGCATTCATCACTTCTACCAAAGTCTCTACGATCATTGGATCAAAGCTACGAAGTGGTGACTCTTTACGTACGAATAAATGAGTCTCTGTACCTAATGCGTTCAATACACCCGCGATTTCAACGGCAATGTAGCCAGCACCTAACACAGCAACACGTTTTGGTTGTGCGGTTAGATCAAAGAAACCATTGGAATCGATGCCATGCTCTGCACCAGGAATGCTTGGAATGCTTGGTGCGCCACCAACGGCAATCAGAATATGATCCGCTGTGTAATGCTCGCCATTGACTTCTACGGTTTTTGCATCAACAAACTTAGAAAATCCGGAGATCACTTCGATGTTGTTTTTGCCTAATACGTTTTCGTATGAGGTGTGAATGCGGTCGATGTACGCTTGACGATTTTCAACCAATTTATCCCAGTTGAAACCATTCACATTGACGTCAAAGCCATAATCCTTGGCGTATAGGTGGATGGCTTCGGCAATTTGTGCACCGTGCCACATGACTTTTTTCGGTACACAACCTACGTTTACACAAGTACCGCCTAGTGCTTTGGCTTCAATTAATGCCACTTTTGCGCCATGCATTGCGGCACGGTTTGCTGATGCAATACCGCCACTGCCACCGCCGATACAAATGTAATCAAAGTGCTTTGCCATGGTGACCATTCTCCATAATCTTTAAATTGTTCTTAGTGTAATCAAGAAGCCGACTCAATTCGAGTAGATAAAAGCTCTTGCTCTGATTGGTATAATCGGTCAATGCGTGAAAACCTACTGCTTTTTTTTATTCTGGAACGATCCACTCAACTTTGTGGTGTCCATGATTGGGTGCAATGGCACCTTGCAACCAAGGTAAAAGTGTCTTCATTTGGCCTTCAAGTTTCCAAGGTGGGTTGATCACAATCATACCGGACGCTGTCATGCCACGCTCTTCACTGTCAGGGGCAACGCCAAGCTCTAATTGTAGAATCTTACGAATGCCTAAATCTTTTAATCCTTTGAGCATTTTATCGATGTTTTCACGATACACGACAGGATACCAAATCGCGTAGGTGCCAGTTGCCCAGCGCTCATGGCTGTTTTTGATTGCTTTGACCACATCCATGTATTCGTGTTTTAGCTCATAAGGAGGATCGATTAAGACAACTCCACGGCGTTCTTTCGGTGGCAAACTAGCTTTTAAACGGGCAAAACCGTCTTCTTTGTACATTTTTACTTGGCGATCGCCTCGAAACTCTTGCAGCAATAAGATCGGAAGAGCGTCGTGTAGGGAAAAAGTGTAGGCTATAGTGTAGATCTCGG
>CAMQZF010000239.1 GCA_947039525.1 uncultured Photobacterium sp.
GTTGATAATAATTATCATTCGCATTTAAATAAAGGAAATTCTATCACAGGAATATACCATGTTGATTTCTTTTACCACCTATGCGGTTCGTTTTATTCATCAACGTACACTCAAGATTAATCCAAGATTATTGTTGCCCAGCATATTATTGATTTTATGTCTGTCATCAGCAGAACTGTCCAGCTTAACCTTAAGTTTAATGGCTGATGCTTTTTGGCAAGTCTCAACGTATGTTGCATTAACCTTATTGATTTACGGACTAATCAGTCAGTACATAAGCCAACGAAACACCCTTCTGACGCAATCACTTCAGCGCTTACCAGCAATGCAAATTCCCTTTGCCGCTTGTATGGGGGCATTACCCGGCTGTGGTGGCGCAATTGTCATTATCACTCAATACGTTCAGGGGAAAATGTCTTTTGGCTCCGTTGTCGCCGTGTTGACAGCAACAATGGGGGATGCCGCTTTTCTATTGCTCGCGGCAGAACCGAAAACAGGACTATTGCTCATGGTCATCGGTGTTGTCGTCGGTATCATCAGTGGATGGATCATCGACCACTATCATGGTGTTCACTTTCTAAGGCCCACGCTAAAAGTAATAACCCCGCCAACAGCGAGCACTTCTGAAAAAAAGAAAACAACATGGCAACATTGTTTTTGGGTATTCGTATTAATTCCCGCCGCCATCGTCGCGATTTCAGGATCATTACAATGGGATTTAGAAACCGCCTTATCTTTACCAGCAAACAGTTTAACAATCCTAGGTGCAATATTAGCCTTAATAATGTTAACCTTGTGGGCAATCGAACCAACTCCGAATCAATACTCTCAACTGACCCCCTTTCAACGTTCAGCTCAAGACACCAACTTTGTCACCAGTTGGGTAATATGGGCATTTTTGAGCTTTGAATTAACCTTGTATTTGACCGGATTTGACTTAACTCTGTGGCTAGAACATTGGGAGGTCTCATTACCATTAATCGCAATTTTAATCGGTTTACTCCCCGGTTGTGGCCCACAAATTCTAACCACCAGCTTATATTTATCGGGAGGCTTACCTTTATCAGCACAAATCGGCAATGCGATCAGCAATGATGGTGATGCACTTTTTCCAGCTATCGCACTTGCACCCAAGGCCGCATTCGTAGCAACACTCTATTCTACTATTCCCGCTTTATTGGTTGCTTATGGATATTTTTGGCTGTTTGAATGATTTCTAACAAATAGAATCTTGATTCTTCGTATTGGAAAACAGAAAATAAGGTTTCTAAAATCCTTTATTGAGTCACACTTGATGCAAAACACACCACAGTTTCACTGGCAAGAAGCCAATTATTTGCCAATCAGTCGCCAAGAATTTAAAGAATTACCTTTTGAACCAGATGATATTGATACTTTAATCGCAGCCAATACCATGGTGTACGGTTTCATTATTAATAAAACCGTATATTGTTCAGAAGCTTACAAAGAGGCGATTTTCAAAAAACTCAATGAAAAATACGTCTAAAAAAATCCGCAGATTCAATAAATAAATTGATCTGCGGATTTTATATTGGTGCTCAATAATCACTCAGATTAAGAGGGAATTATGACACCAACGCAACCTTTGAAACATCAACGCTCAAATCCCCCCATCTCGCAAAGTAATATCCGAAGTGACAAAAGGTTTTTCCTGCTTTTCAGTGCGAATACCCGCCACAAAGTCATTCAGCTGATCTGCAGTAAGCATTAATTCACTTAAATGAGTTTGTGTTTTATGCGTTACGTCATGAATCGTATTCACGACCTCTTGGGTACAAGTCAGCGATTCATTCACTTCATTCAGCGCTGAAGACTGCTCTGTTGCCGCAAGGGCAATTTGTGCTGTCATGTCATTTACTTGCATAAACTGATCGACTGAATTGGATAAATCAACCGTTACTTTTTCTGACAAATTGACACTGTCAGTCGTTCCACCTTGGCTTAAATCCATAGCAGAAATCGCATTCATTAATGACTCATCCAATTTTGCTATCAAAACGGCAATATCTTTTGTCGCCACACTCGATTTCGTCGCTAAGTTACGAACTTCATCAGCAACAACAGCAAAACCACGACCATGTTCACCCGCCCTTGCCGCTTCAATCGCGGCATTTAACGCCAATAAATTGGTTTGATCGGCAATACTATCAATCGTCGTTAAAATAGAATGAATTTGATTTAAATCAGAAGATAGCTCCCCCATACATGAAGAGGTCGTTGACACAGACTCTGCTACATCACCAATTTTCTTATTACTATCACACACAGAATCCATGGCCGAGTGCGTTATGCCATTTGCTTGTTCCACAAACTCAGACACTTCTTTCGTGGAGGAGGCTACCTGCTCTGACGAAGCCGACATTTCACAAATCGCTGATGCAATGATCGAAGTTTGGTCTCGATGATCAGACACACTTTGATTTAAGGTTTCACTTAACCCTGCTAACTCTGAACCTATCAGGTTAATGCTGTTCACACTGGTTTTAGTCTGTGAAATGATCACGACCAAAGAATCCATAAACTGATTCAGTGCCACGCACATATGACGGATTTCTGTCGTACGTTGATCGATAGGTAAACGCAGCGTTAAATCGCCATTACCTGAACTTAGAATGTGTAACTGCTTTTGAACATCGTCTAACGGAACTAAAACCCAACGTAATACCAACCAACTTAACCCAATAAAAATGCACACTAAGCCCAAAATAATCATTAGGCTCCATTGCATTTGTTTATTCATATCCGCGTAACCCACTTCGTAAAACTCAAGCACTTGGTTTTGAATATCATCAATGTATAAGCCAGAGCCCAACATCCAATTCGTCCCAGCTAATGTGGAAACAAAACTGATTTTATCAAAAGCCCCATCTTCGTTCAGTTTTTCCCAAGAGTAATTAGCCCAACCATTACCATCAGCCGCATTTTTTAAAATGGATAAAATATTATCCCCATTTTTATCGACCCAATTACTCATGTTCTTACCCAAATTAGATTGAGTCGGATGATGAATAAACTGACCATCAGTATCAATAATGAAAAAATACCCATTTTCTTCATAAGTCATCATCATTAATAAATCCGATAAGGCTTGTAAAGACTGTTCAGAATTTATTGAGTCTCTAAGAATATTTTCCACTGACAACTTCGTGGTTAGCGTCATATTTCGAATCAGCGCTTTTCTTTGTTCTAAATTTGAACGTTCAAAATTCATGGAAGAATTATGTAATAAAGACAGTTGATTTTGGCGAGATTGAATCACCTGTATGACGCTCACCACCAAAACTAAGATCGTCACGATGATCAACATTTGGCTTTTTAATGACGCACTCCAACGCATAAATTCCCTTATTTTTCATTATCATTAAATTCTTAGTTTTGTTATCGACATTCATTAAAAATAAATGACGAAGTAAACATCAAAATAAGAACGTAATCACAATAAAACGCTGAAAATATCAACAGCACGAAAAATAAACACAATAATGAATCACGCTATTTAAAATAAAGAAACGGAGAGTTATCGGATAATGAATAAGGGATATGACGATCAGTTAGATCCTGTAAATCTAACTGATCAAAAAACAAAGAGACAATAATAATTGCATTCAAAAAATGATTATCTATACAACAGAAAGATCAGATGCGTAAGGTAACGCTGTCATCGCCCCTTTCGCTGTGACGGCACAAGCGCCACATTGAGTCGCTAATAACACGGCTCGTTGAATATGGTGCCAATCTTGCCAATGATCAGAACGAGCCAATACACATAATAAACCACTCATAAAAGCATCCCCAGCTCCGGTAGTATCAACGACT
>CAMQZF010000240.1 GCA_947039525.1 uncultured Photobacterium sp.
GGTTGTGGGAGTGCACTCAATGGTAAAATCAGCCCAGCAGAAGCCTTAGCTAAAGCCGCACCTGGATTAACGGGAACAAAAGCAGATTACCAAGCCGGTTGGAGTGCTGGCATGCAACGCTGCCGTAATGGTTTGGGGCCAGCCCAACTACCAAAAGACAGTGAAAAATTACAAAATCCAGCTTTGTATAATTTTGGTTATGACTTAGGTTGTAAAGACGCAACAGTGGGTACTAATAATGAGCAATCAGGATTAACTAAAGCTCCAATCCACACAGGAAGTGATGCGCCGTACTTCTTAGGTTGGAAAGAAGGTTATAAATCTTGCACCATACCAACACACGGCACACCACCACCCGCTCCGAATACCGCACATCCATTCACTGATATGTTCCAATATGGCTACAGTGAAGGTTGCAAAGGTGCCATAGACAATACATTAACGCCGCAACAAGGATTAATCACGCCACCAATTTTACAAGGTACAAAAAAACAATACCTATCTGGTTGGCAATTGGGTTACCACAACTGCCGAGTAAACCAAAATACTCCTGCCGTAAACTAATATTAAAAACAGTGAACAAGGATGTTGCTGTTTATTATAATAAACCGCTATTTATAATAAATTGTTAAGCCACTCGATTTTTATATTCAGGACAACTCATTAATAGTGCCGTGGTTGCCTCAGCAGAAAGAGTTGGATTTTGATTAGCAATAAGAGACTGGTATTGAATAAACAAATCCTCACAATGAACGCGATGATGTTGAGAATCAATACTGTGTGTTGAAATCACACTTATTCCAATAAAAAAAGCAATAACCCCAACCACAGCCCAAATTTTAAATAACATCGACTTTTTCATTGAAATACGCTTACTAAACAAATAATAAATAATAAATAATATTATCAATGTTAAATACATAAATCAAAACGCTCAAAAAGAAAGCGTTAAATACAAATCAACAAATAAAACAATGAGTTGTTAAAAAATAAACGGAGTAAAATCAATTTTTTATTAAAAATATGAAAATATTAAAAATGAGTATTTAATATTATTTTTTAACACATAAAGTTAAGGGAATATTCATGAACAATATTACTATTGCTATTGCTATTGCTATTATTTACATAAAATAATGAGATAAATCTCAGAATAAAAACAAAGTCTAATTATGAATGAAATCTGAAAAAAAACAAGGTAAATAAAGAGGCTAAATTTTCTATTTGATTTTAAATAATGATAATCAATCACGCTATATTAAAAACATCCCTATTCTTTTTTTTATTCTGTCATTCGACTTTATTATACGCAGAAAAAATCACTCTCCCCATTTATCCAAATTCAGAGAAAAGCGTTCATATATCCAGTAGCAAATTATCCTCTCAAACTATGTTGCCCTTTGCCTCTTTCAAAACATCCGACTCCGTAAACCAAGTATTCACCTTCTACAAGAAATCGCTTCCTACCTTTACTCAAGAAAATACACAAGGGATTGGTTATCGATTGGCTCAGTCTTCTGCCAAAATAAAAGGAATCAAGGCGTATACAAATATACCGAATGTATTGATCATGCCTTCAATAGAACACAAAACAAAACACGCTTACACCTTGATTCAACTTTCTTATCAGCCTATAAATTAACGCATCCACTGCTGATGAAGCTGGTCGCTGTCGCCTAAGTACGCCAACAACCAGCTTAATGCTGGGCTAATATTATCCGTATTCCAAGCTAAACAACACTGACTGACTGGTAAAGGATTCATTAATGCCTTTTCAATGAGTTTACCCGATTCAATACGTGGTAAGACCATATGCTCTGGCACAACACCAATCCCCAATCCAGCTTTTAAGCACTGTAATGCACTGTGCCAATTAGGCACCATAATTCGGCGTTGATTATCCATCAACCAGGTAATACGTTTGGGTAAAATTCGTGAAGTATCTTCCAAGCAAATGGCAGGGTATTGAGCTAACTCACTCGGTGACAAAGGATGATCGTAACTGGCTAACGGATGATCGGGCGACATCACAAATCGCCAATTTAATGTCCCCATACCTCGATAATCAAAATTTCCACCCACTGGAATCGCAGCTGTTGCCCCAATAGCAATATCCGCTCGCCCATCGGCTAACGCATCCCAAACCCCATTGAAGACTTCCATTGAAAGGTGTAACTCAACATCTGGAAATTCTTGATAAAAATCACGAACTAAAGTATTAACCCGACGTTCTCTTACAATCGTATCTAGTGCAATTGATACACTTTCAGACCAGCCATTAGCAACTCTTTGAGTTTGAAAACGAATGCTATCCATTTGTTTTAACAATAAACGTGCCTGCTCAACAAAATACTCTCCTGCCTCAGTCAATTTCACTTGCCGATGCAAACGAATAAACAATTGCACAGCCAATCGTTCTTCCATTAAACGTACGGTATAACTCACCGCGCTGGGCACTTTATGCAAATCTTCCGCAGCCGCTGAAAAGCTTCCACGACGGGCGACCAAATCAATTACTTGTAAATCAGAATAAGAAAACATTTCACATCAAATTTTTTGATAGCATGCTTTAAATTTTACCGTTTCACAGTCCAAAAGACTACGATTACACTAGCGCCAATCAGTATTATTGGCGAAATAAATCAATGACAAAAAATCCATCAAAATTAACCATGTTTTGGTTCGGCTGCCTTAGCATGTTGGGCTTCTTAGCCACAGACATGTATTTGCCTTCTTTCAAAACCATCCAAAACGAGTTCCAAACATCGGCGTCTTTAATTGGTTTGACATTAAGTGTGTTCCTTTTGGGTATGGCACTGGGACAACTGGTGTACGGTCCTCTGTCAGATCGTATTGGTCGAATCAAAGTATTGCTTGGCGGTATGGCATTATTCAGTGTCGCTTCTGTTGCCTGCGCCTTTGCGCCCAATGTTGAACTCCTTTTAGGTGCCCGTTTTGTTCAAGCATTAGGCGCATGTAGCGCAACCGTTATTTGGCAAGCTGTGGTTGTTGATCGTTACCAAGGTAAATTATCTGAGCGTATTTTTGCGACCATCATGCCATTAGTGGCTTTATCGCCAGCCTTAGCACCAATGTTAGGTGCAGCTTTAGAGCACCATCTAGGATGGCGTAGCATTTTCATTGTGTTGGTTGGATTAGGCATTGTGCTTGCGGTAATCACAAGAACAGAAAAAGAAAGTGCACCACACAAAGAAGTTCATGAAAAAGTGTTCACCCAATTGCGAATGGATTATAAGCAAATTCTAAGTTCGAAAAAATTCATCGGTAACATGCTTATTTTTGCAGCTTGTTCCGCGGCATTCTTTGCTTACCTAACAGGCTCTCCCTTTATTATGTCCGCAATGGGCTACTCGGCTTCAGACATTGGTTTAAGCTACGCACCACAAACGGTCGCATTTATTATTGGTGGTTACGGCTGTCGTGCTTTGTTAGCTCGCTACGACAGCAAAAAGATTTTACCTTGGTTATTAGCTCTGTTTGTTGCCAGTGTAACCGCAATGTTCATCATCAATTTCACGACCAACATTACGAACATCTGGCCAATCTTGATTCCGTTCTGCTTCTTAGCGGCAGCCAATGGTGCGATTTATCCAATTATCATCAGTCAAGCACTGTCTGATTTTAAAAATTGCAGCGCAACCGCAGCAGGTTTGTTGAACTTCTTACAAACCATGGTCTGTTTTGCTGCTAGTGGCATCGTCTCTGCCTTTGCTATTTACGGCTTAGATACCGTGACCGTCACCATGTTTGGTACAGGCTTTGTGGCAATATTGGGGTTTTTCTTTATCGTAAAGTCTCGTCAAAC
>CAMQZF010000241.1 GCA_947039525.1 uncultured Photobacterium sp.
GCCTACACTCTTTCCCTACACGACGCTCTTCCGATCTGATGATTCAAGCAGACGGCACGCCAAAAGTCATTGAATACAATTGTCGATTTGGTGATCCCGAAACACAGCCTATTTTATTGCGTTTACAGTCAGATCTCGTGCAACTGTGCCTAGCCGCTCTTGCACAAGAACTGCACACAATGACCTCCCAATGGGATCCTCGTGCAGCAGTCGGTGTGGTGATGGCCGCTGGCGGTTATCCAGAAGCTTATGCTAAAGAAGATATCATCTCGGGATTAGATCAACGAAAGATCAATGATGACAAAATCTTTCATGCGGGAACAAAATTACTTGATGGTAATGTAGTGACGAATGGTGGACGCGTATTGTGTGCTACGGCACTCGGTCATACTGTCTTAGAGGCACAAACCGCCGCTTATGAATTAGTCAAATCCGTTCATTGGAATCAAGCATTTTACCGTAGCGATATTGGCTACCGTGCTATCGAACGAGAAAAATCTCTGCGTACCACACAATAATCATTGAATTACATTCAATATCAAATCCAATTAAAACGCGCTTCGGGGCGTTTTTTTCTATCGGGCGAAAAAATAATGCAAGTCAATTAATAGAATTGGACGACTTTTGATAAGTCAAAATAGAGAAAAGAGTCATGGAGCAAGATAAGAAAACTCCGTCATGGAAGATGACGGAGTTAAAAGGGATTACTTCTTAAGTGCGTCTTTTAACGCTTTACCAGCAACGAATGCAGGCACTTTTGCAGCAGCAATTTGAATCTCTTCACCAGTCTGTGGGTTACGACCAGTACGAGCTGCGCGGTTGTTTACTTTGAATGTGCCAAAGCCAATCAGTTGAACTTGATCTTCCGCTTGCAGTGCTTCAGTTACACTTTCTAGCGTTGCTTCAAGAGCTGCTTTAGCTTGAGCTTTGGTCAGATCAGCTTTCTCGGCGATCAAATCAATCAGTTGGGTCTTGTTCATCGGTTTTCCCTTCTAAGGTTTTGCTTAAGACGCCACAACTCTAATGCAAAATTAGACCGTGTGGCAAAGGTTTGTCAGCTTTGATGTGCTCGGGTGTGGGTTCTTTAACCATAAAGTGAGCGCAAGTTCACAAAATACGATATTTTATCTCGCTTAAAAAGCGATATTTCTTACTCTACGAAGTAATTATTATCTCGTATTCACCCTTACAGACTGACAGGATGACATGATACTCCTTATTATTTATATTTCGATCGCTATCGCAGTTTCGTTTATTTGTTCTGTGTTAGAAGCTATTTTATTGAGTATTTCTCCCACCTATATAAATACACTTCGTCAACAAGGGCATCCCGCTGCGCCAAAATTGGCTATTTTAAAGGACAATATTGATCGTCCATTAGCATCCATTTTAACGTTGAACACTATCGCTCACACGATTGGTGCTGCTACAGCAGGTGCACAGGCCGCATTGGTTTTCGGCAGTGAATGGCTGGGTATATTTTCTGGTGTCTTAACCGTAATGATTTTATTACTTTCTGAAATCATTCCAAAAACAATTGGTGCAACGTATTGGCGACAACTCGCGCCTATGTCTGCGACGTTATTAACGTGGATGGTTTGGGGTTTAACGCCGTTTGTTTGGGTTTCTGAGCAAATCACGCGTCGTTTATCCAGTGGTCACCAAGCGCCAAAATTGCGTGATGAATTGTCTGCAATGGCAATGCTTGCACACGAAACTGGTGAACTGGCAGAAGGCGAGTCTCGTATTTTGACTAATCTACTTCAGTTCCGTGATGTGAGTGTGACGAAAATCATGACACCACGTACTGTTTTATTCCGTGTGGAAGCAGAGATGACCATTAATGAGTTCCTAAGCACTCATAAAAACAGTCCCTTCTCTCGTCCATTGGTCTATACCGAACAACAGGAAAATATTCTTGGTTTCGTTCATAGATTAGAGCTTTTCGCTGAAAGCCAAGCGGGTGTGGGTAACAAGGAATTAGGCACAATTATGCGTCCACTTCCTGTGGTCATGAATACCTTAAGTGTTCCTGAAGCCTTTGAACGCTTAATGAAAGAACGTACGCAACTGGCATTGGTCATCGATGAATACGGTACAGTACAAGGGTTGGTGACATTAGAAGATATTTTTGAAAGTTTAGTCGGCGAAGAAATTGTTGATGAAGCGGATAAAAATACAGACATGCAACAGTTGGCTTTCCAACGCTGGGAGCATTGGAAAAAACAACATGGGGTGATTGAGCACGAAGACAATTAATCGTCTTATTCTTCCCCCCAATAAAAAAAGGCGCTTTAAGCGCCTTTTTTTATTGATTATAAACTAATACCAATATTACTGATGCCATCTTCTCGCAATTCACGACGTAAACCTTTAATTAACTCGATGTCACGCTCTTCGGCTTCTTTCAGTGCTCGGTAAATTTCCCATTGCACATCCCATTCTTCACAAATGGCTTCGTGTTCTTTTTGATTTTCGTCTGTAATTTCCACATCTGTTTGTGCCAAAATTAATTGTGCGACTGTATCAACAGACATGCTGCTCAATTTAATACTGCTTTCTGGAATCATTTCACGATCCAATAAAGCATGTAATACATCTGCTAATGCACGACACGCATCAATCGCTGGCAGAACAGCATAACAATCAAACTCATCGGCACTTGGTACCAACTCTTCTAATTTCTCTAATTGATGATCAAAATTAATTTTGGCATTTTTTACCGTTAAAATTTCCCAAATACTGTCTAAAATCGTGCGGTATTGACGCGCTTCGGCAAATTCTGTTTCTTGACAGAAAAAAGCATAGTTTGGATACATACGTTCACACAGTGACGCCATAAATGTTAGGTGTTGCCAAGGAACAAACTTTTCTAAACGAAGCTGAAGTGGATTTCTTAACATGGGATAATCTGCGATAGTGGTTTATTCAGAAGTTTACTTGATAAGTCGTCACTGCAAAAGGAAAAGCCATGAATCGACTCTGGATCCATTCTCAACATCATGCGTATTATCAGACTGCTTTTCTCAAAAAACCATTACCAAATTGTCGCTTGGTTGATGATCCTGATACCGCCAACATTGTTTTGGG
Source organism: uncultured Photobacterium sp. (assembly GCA_947039525.1). Lineage (GTDB taxonomy): Bacteria > Pseudomonadota > Gammaproteobacteria > Enterobacterales > Vibrionaceae > Photobacterium. The sequence continues at coordinate 3,091 of CAMQZF010000241.1, forward strand.
TGAGCCGCCGTTATTAGCATCCAAAATCACACAGTTGCCTGCCTTACAGTGGATACAGTCAACCTTTGCGGGTATTGATGCCTTAATGAATCCATCATTACGACAGGATTATTATCTCACTAATATTCGAGATATCTTTGGCCCCCTAATTTGGGAATACGTCGTAGGCTACGCCTTAAGCTATTATCGCGAACACGCCCAGTACCGTTTACAACAGCAGAAATCAAACTGGCAACCTCTACCCCATCGATCATTAGCTGGTAAAACACTGTTAATTTTAGGTACGGGCTCCATTGGGCAATACGTTGCTCAACAAGCTCGTCATTTTGGTTTAAACGTTCATGGTGTGAACCGCACCGGACAATCCCCCAGTGCCAATTTCGATGCAACTTATGAGTTCGATGATATTGCGATGGCTATAGCTCAGGCTGATATCATTGTTTCTGTCTTACCCGCCACACCAGAAACTGACAACATCATTCAAGCTCGTTTACTCAAGCACGCTAACAATGCGTTATTTTTTAATGTTGGACGCGGGCAAGCAATTAACGAAAATGACTTAATTGTGGCTTTGAATAATGGTCAACTGGCTCATGCCTATTTGGATGTTTTTAAAACCGAACCCTTAAACCATAATCATCCATTTTGGTCTCACCCTAATATCACGATTACACCTCATGTTGCCGCGCCGAGTGT
>CAMQZF010000242.1 GCA_947039525.1 uncultured Photobacterium sp.
TATTGATATAAACGGCGTAGAGAATAATAGTCTCTACGCTTAAGTTATTTAATAATGATACTTTCCTTTCTTTATCTCACAAAACATCACTGGCATAAATTCGATTTGCCCACTAGGTAGAAGGCATTCAACAAATGGTCCTGTGGGGTTGCTTTCTGCGCCACCGCCTTTTGATGCTTGAACTGAAAAAGAACAGGCTGTGATAACTATGCCTATAGCTATCATTGATGTCATTGTTTTCATCTATTTACCCTCCACATTAAAAACAATGTTCTTATTAATATAGGTGTCCTAGACCAGAGCTTGATGTAAATAAGAATACTTTTTTATAAAAAGCTAAAAGCTCTTATGTTTGAAACATACCTAGATGCAAGACAATGAAATTACACCTTCATTTATTACCATGTGTCTGTTCAAGATAGATCGTTGTAGATTTGCTTGACAGTGCTAAAATAATGCAAATTTCATCCACTTTTTGTGGATTTTCTTTATTTTAGGTAATCAAATTATGACGACGGTTAAAACGCGTTTTGCTCCAAGCCCAACCGGATTTTTACACGTAGGTGGTGCTCGTACTGCTTTGTATTCATGGTTATACGCAAAACACATGAAAGGCGAATTTGTTCTTCGTATTGAAGACACCGATTTGGAGCGCTCAACCCAAGAAGCCATTGATGCGATCATGGAAGGTATGGAATGGCTTGGCTTGGATTGGGATGAAGGCCCTTACTACCAAACTAAACGCTTTGATCGTTACAACGAAATCGTTGATCAATTGTTAGCAGAAGACAAAGCGTACAAGTGTTATTGCCCGAAAGAATTACTTGATGAACTTCGTGAAGAGCAAATGGCTGCAGGTGTTAAGCCTCGTTATGATGCAAAGCACCCAAAAATTATAGCAGCTAATGCAGCTGCAACCGAAGCATCACCTTTCTGTATTCGTTTCCGTAATCCGAAAGAAGGCACGGTGATTTTTGATGATAAAATTCGTGGTCACATTGAGATTGCCAACAGTGAATTGGATGATTTGATCATTCGTCGTACCGACGGCAGCCCAACGTACAATTTCTGTGTTGTGATTGATGATTGGGATATGGGCATCACGCAAGTAGTTCGTGGTGAAGATCACATCAACAATACACCGCGTCAAATCAACATTTACAAAGCATTGGGTGCGCCTGTGCCTGAGTTTGCTCACTGTGCCATGATTCTGGGTGATGACGGTGCAAAACTGTCTAAGCGCCATGGTGCGGTAAGCGTTATGCAATACCGTGATGAAGGCTACTTACCGCAAGCGTTATTGAATTACTTAGTGCGTTTAGGCTGGTCTCATGGCGACCAAGAAATTTTCTCTTTAGAAGAAATGATCGAATTATTCAATTTAGAATCTGTCAGTAAATCAGCTTCTGCATTTAATACCGACAAATTATTGTGGCTGAACAATCATTATATTAAAACGGCTGAACCTGAGTATGTGGCTAAATACCTACAATGGCATTTAGATGCGAAAGAAATCAATATTGATAATGGTCCAGTTATTACTGATGTGATTGCTTTGGTGGGTGAACGTTGTCATACCTTGATCGAATTAGCGGATCAGTCTCGTTATTTCTACCAAGATTTCAGAGAATTTGAAGCAGGTGCAGCTAAAAAGTATTTACGCCCAGTGGCAAAAGAAGCGTTAGATCTAGCATTAGTGAAGTTGACAGCCGTAACGGAATGGACAACTGGAAACCTACATGCAGTGATTGAGCAAGTATGTACTGAACTTGAACTGGGCATGGGTAAAGTCGGTATGCCATTGCGTGTTGCAGTAACAGGTCAAGGTCAATCGCCTTCTGTTGATGCTGTAATGGCATTAATCGGTCAAGAGCGTGTATTAGCACGTATTCAAATGGCTTTGGATTTTATTGCTGATCGTGAAGCGAATGCTTAATAAGATCTAAATCAAGATAGGGGTAGAGATACCCTTATCTTTTACTCAAAGTTATTCTTATTGTTTAATTGCCATCGTAAAAATATATATAAAACAATATGCCATAAATTTCTTATTGGGTAATTAATAACCATGATTATGAATCATATTATATTAATAGCATTCATATTGAAGTCATCTGTCTTTTTATATATTGAATTCAATATTTAGTATTGTATTTTGATTTTAATGAAGATTTCTTAATGGGCTTAAAAGATTATAATCGTCGTTTAACCAGCACCTCTTTAGATTCTAAAAAAACTCAAGAAGTGAATAAAAATAATAAAATTAAATTCATTTTAATTGGCGTTATTATTGTCTTAATTATTGTTGTTGGTTTTCTTCTTATTAAGAAACGTTCTGAAAAAACCGTAACGAAAAATACAGCAGATATTCAATCTATTTTATTAAAAAATTCCCATTCAATTTTGCCTACTTTACCAGCATTACCAGTAAAACCATGGAGTTATATGTCGATGCTTGATTCTGAAAGTGTCGTTGTCCATGTGGTGAAGCAATACGACTTGCCAAGTCAGCCATTTTTAATGCAATGCGGTGCGTATCAAACGGTTGGCCAAGCAGAATACCGTAAAGCAATGTTAGCGTTATTAGGATATAGCAGTCAGATTCGTACTACTATGTGGCGAGATGGGCTTTGGTATAGAGTGATTTTGGGTCCATATTCTTATCGTCGCCTAGGTGGGCAAGCGCGAGCTGAAATGCATCGACGCGGTGTAGAAGGTTGTGCTGTATGGCAATGGACAAGTTAATATTATTTAATCGATTTTTTTAACTTTAAAATGGTGCTCCCTACTGGATTCGAACCAGTGGCCTTCCCCTTAGGAGGGGGACGCTCTATCCAGCTGAGCTAAGGGAGCTTATTTTTACCATTATACTGATATTTATTGAATGGTTAAGTGATTCATTCAATGTGGGATTTGCTTGGTCAGGAAATCACCAATCTGAAGGCTGGGTAAAAACTCTGATTCAATGAGAGTCAGTTCTGCTGATCTTGATGAAACGGTTTTCACTTCAAGAGTTGCGAATGATTGTGTTTGTGCATTTCGATAAATTCCCAATGAGTCTATGAACTGACTTTTGTGCCATAAACGTAACTGATCCCCGTTTCTTACTCCTTGTTGATAACCTGCATTGATGTAAATTCGGTCACCTTGAATTTTGACTATTTTAGGTCGACTAATTTGGCAACTCATTGTGGATTCAATATCCCATAAAATTTGTTGCCCGACTTGAGAAATGACTTGCCCATATTTAGATTGCCAAAAAGTAGCACTATTGGTCGGTGTTAACTGATTTTTCGAAAAAAACCAAGGAGCAGAAACTCGATATGAAAAATCAGAGGTAATATTGCCAGTCGTGCCGTTTATTAATACAGCTTCTAAAGCAAATTGGCGGTATTTTTCTGTATTTTTATAATACGTCGTTAGATCAATAATCTGCCCGGTTAAAATATATTGAGCATCCCAGTCTTCCGCGAGTAATTGCCATTCTTGATTCTGTGTTGATTGAAATGGAAATCATCCTAGATGATGAATGCGTATGGATTTTCCTTGTTGGTTAATATTATTACGTAAAACTCTCGTAAAATCTTTGCCTATTTTATGAATTTTCCCGACAGAAGCCTGTTGTGGTTCGAGGATTGTAAACTCATTGAGTAGAATATTTTTCTTATAGTCGAGTTTTTGACAACTGTTTGCCTTTGGAATAATTTGAATTCGAGTTTTTATCTCGTATTTTGTCGGTGTTTGTTTTTCTT
>CAMQZF010000243.1 GCA_947039525.1 uncultured Photobacterium sp.
GCGTCAGATTTTTTCTCTAACCCGAAAAATGACACCGCTGCAATTTTGGCTCAGTTAGCTGAGGCAGAACAAGCATTAGAAGTGGCATTTGAGCGCTGGGAAGAGTTAGAAGCAATGCAAAACAGCTAATTTCCAAAGCTCAATATGTTGCATAAAAGTTGCGGTAGGCTCACAATTTGTGAGCCTATTTTTTATCAAAATTTGCTAAATGACGGGTAATGATCAAGGCTTAATAGTGGAGAAACAAAAACTCCATCAAAGTGACATCGTAGTGAAAGAATCGATTCAGGATGAGGACAGAACTATGAAGAGACAAAAGCGTGATCGGTTAGAGCGTGCGCAAGCTCGTGGTTATCAAGCTGGCGTAAATGGCCGTTCAAGTGAAAATTGCCCGTACCAAACGCAAGAAGCCCGGATGAATTGGTTAGGGGGCTGGCGTGACGCAAGACAAGACCTTCAATTTGGATTGTATAAATAACGTGATTTTTCTAGATAATCTTTATTAATAAGGATCGCAACATTTGAGCGTTTGAAATTAGCCCTTTCATTTTATCAATAGAAATTTGAAATAGAAAACATTCAGCCGCGATGATCGCGGCTGAATTAATATGGGAAGCAATTAAGATACGCTTAGAATGCTGAGGTGTCTTTAAATAGACCCACTTTTAAATCTTTTGCAACGTAAATTTCTTTTCCATCGACCAATACTCGACCATCAGCAACACCCATGATCAATTTGCGGTTAATAACACGCTTTAATTGAATTTCGTAAGTGACTTTCTTATTGGTTGGTAAAATTTGTCCAGTGAATTTTACTTCACCCACACCCAGTGCGCGACCTTTGCCTTCGCCACCGATGCAACCTAAGAAGAAGCCAACCAATTGCCACATAGCATCCAGCCCTAGGCAGCCTGGCATGACTGGATCACCTGGGAAATGGCAATCGAAGAACCAAAGATCAGGAGTAATATCCAATTCTGCGATAATGAAACCTTTATTGAAATCACCGCCTTGATCCGTAATTTCGGTAATGCGATCCATCATCAGCATATTGGGTGCTGGTAATTGTGGACCTGTAGAACCAAACAGTTCTCCACGGCTAGAGGCAAGAAGGTCTTCTCGTTCGTAAGAATGGCGTTTCATCAAAGTACATATTCTCCTATGAATTATTCAAAACAATTTAGCGTACACGTGTACGCCAAACAAGTCGGATCAGTGCTGGACAAACCAGTTCTTTATTTTAATTATCATATTGACAATAAACGAATCTTCTAATGGATGCATATCATCAATACGATCGTTGATTTTCGATAATAAGCTGTCTTTTTCAGTGTCTTCATTATCCGGATAAGTGAAAGGCAATCCTGTTAATAATACTAATGCTTCATTGACATGATTGACGGTCCAAATATGAAATTGACCTTCTTTAACCGCTTCAACGATGTCGGCATTTAAGCATAAATTATCTTTATTGCTGGCGGGTAGAATGACACCTTGTTTGCCTGTTAACCCACGTTTTAAACAAACGTCGTAAAAACCTTCAATTTTGGTGTTGATGCCACCGATCGACAGTACTCGACCAAACTGATCAATGGCTCCCGTAACCGCAATGTTTTGTTGAATGGGTTGTTGGGAAAGTGACGAAATTAACGCACATAATTCAGCAAGAGAGGCACTATCGCCATCAATTTCACCGTAAGACTGCTCGAAAGCAATGGACGCGGAATAAGGTAGGTGATGATCCAATCCCAGCTCTGTGGCTAAGAAGGCTTGCATGATCATCATACCCTTGGCGTGAATGTTGCCACCTAATTCGACTTTGCGTTCAATGTCTGATATTTCACCATCACCAAAATGCACCACGCAAGAAATTCGTGCAGGCTCACCATAACTTCTTGGATGTCCCGGCATTTCAACAACAGTTAATCCATTGATTTGCCCGATTTTTTCACCATCAGTGTCGATTAAAACGTGACCTTGATGGATTTCGTCTAATGATCGTTCGATTAAGTAGGATTCTCGGAACAAGCTGGCATTGACAGCTTTTTGTAAATCTTGGGCCTTAATAGAATCCTGTTGTGATTCTAATGCGGCTTCAGAAAGTAAACTCTGATGCCAAATCGGGCATAAAGGCACACGATGTTGTTCTTCCGCATGACGAGCGCCTATCATTAAGAGGGTCTCTAACGCATGGCGATCTTGCAAAGGGGGCAATTGGTATTGTTGACATAACCGCTTGATGTAAGACAAGTAAAGCGGCAATGAAGATTCAGTGATCAAAAGATCTTGCTCAAACTCACCATACATGGAAATACCAGACAAAATATCAGGATCGCCTGTCCCCAATTCATTCATGGCAAAGCGATCACCCACTAGAATGATTTTAACGTTAATAGGGGCGGTAGAGGGTAACGCACAAGGAAGCTTTGTATTGGCAGTTTGCCAAGCCAATTGGCCACTTAATACGGCTTCTTTTAATCGAAACCAAACGTGAGGAACCGCCAGCAGTGCACTGATACTAACAATGAGATAACCGCCATTTGCTTGATGAATCAGACCCTGTTGGATTTGCGGATCTTTGGTGGTGTTATCCGCTGGGTAAACACCACCAAAGAATGCCAATTCGTTCAAATTGTCTGCGACAATAATAGGGGCATTGTGGTTTTCTGTTGGATTTTTAGCTTGATGTTGCTGTGCTAATAAAGCAATCAAATAGTCGCGATATAAGGCATTTTCAGGGGCGATAACACGTAAGATATGAGGTTGTTGGGTCAGTGAGACAAAACGATGGATAGCATCGGTTAAGCGTCCTTGAAGTGCGCCTAATTCAGCTACGGGCAAACAATCGTATTGTTCTAAAAGACTCTGGTACAGAGCGAGATCCGGAATCAGGCTTCGCCAAGGTGCTTCATGCATAGATAGTAACTTTTAATAAAAAGGAAAGTGGCGAGTATAAAGGAATCGGTCAGCCCAAGAAAGAAATCAATGCTTAAGCGTTTGTTTTTCCCGTGACAGAAAGTATGACTTAGGTTACGCTGTCACAAAATGGTCTTTAGAATACAATAAGATGAAATATCAGCAATTGGAAAATTTGGAAGCGGGCTGGAAATGGCAGTATTTAATTAAAAAATTTAAAGATGGTGAGCCGATTACTCGCCATATTGATTCAAATGATATTGACGTGGCCACTGCGCAGTTGCAGGAATTTGAACACGAACCAACACGTGTATTGGCGTGGATCGCGCAAAATATGGCGTTTGATTTAGATAACAAACTGAAGCAAGCCATTCGCGCAAAGCGTAAGCGTCATTTTAATGCAGAGCTAGTGCATACCCGCAAAAAATCCATTGATTTGGATTATCGTGTGTGGGAAAAGTTAGCTGAAAAAGCAACCCAATTAGATGCAACATTATCGGATACGATTGAGTATTTATTGTCTGAAAAAGGATACTCAGAGGATCAAGAAGAGGAGTGTGAAGCATGATGTATGTTTTGGTTTTAGCGATTGTGGTCTTTTGGTTAGTATTTAAAGATCGTCCAATTATGAAACTGGTGTTTAAAGAAGGCGAGTTAATGCACTCTAAAGGGACGATTCCTCATGGTTTCTTGATCGGTGCGAAAGACATTGCTCATAAATCGCCATTTTCAGGTACAGTAAAAGTGTATAAAACGCGATTTGTAACAAAAATTGTGTGCAGTAAATCGATT
>CAMQZF010000244.1 GCA_947039525.1 uncultured Photobacterium sp.
CATTAATCTCGCTTTCTTAAACCAAGAAAAAAGTCGCCCATTAGAGGTAGCCAATCATCTGGTAATGAATGTGTTGCATTATCGTCCAGAGCACATTGTCTGTGGCGATTATCTTATGAATGAATTTGATGAATCACTTATTCGTCAATTATTGGCTTTTTTTACCCCAAAATTAATGCGTGTAACTCAAGTGGCAAAAGGGCTGCACTACGATAAAAAAGCACAATGGTACGACACGCCCTATTCTTATCAAGCCTTTACTCATGAGCAAATGACACTGTGGCAAAATGCGCTTACGGGTAAGACATATGACTATTCCTGCCAATTGCCCCTTGAGAATATCTTTCTAAGCACGCGTTTAGATCCACATCCTCTTAGTTCTGAAGCAATACTGCCTCCCATGTTAATTCAAGAGTTACCCGGCTTTCGTTTATGGTATAAGCAAGACCACGAATTTCGTGTTCCAAAAGGCATGGTTTACATTGCGATAGACAGTCCTCATGCTGTTAGTTCAGCACGTAATATCGTCAAAACACGCTTATGCGTTGAATTGCTTTTAGAGTCCATTAATGAACAAGCTTACCCTGCTGAAATTGCTGGTATGTCGTATAATTTGTACACTCATCAAGGTGGTGTCACTTTAAAACTATCAGGATTTAGCGATAAACAGCCACAGCTGCTTGCGTTAATTTTGAATCAATTTCAACAGCGTCAATTTGATGAGGGGCGATTCGATAACATCAAAGCACAAATGATGAGAAATTGGCGTAATGCGTCCGAAGAAAAACCCATTGCTCGTTTATTTAATGAGTTAACGGGAATGTTACAGCCAAATAACCCCTCTTACCCCGTGCTTCTTGAGGCTTTAGAAAGTGTTCAATTTGACGAATTACCCATGTTTGTGGAAGCCATGCTGGCAGAATTGCATATTGATACTTTCATATATGGAGATTGGCTCAAAGAGGATGCATTAGAGGTTGCTGAACAGATCAAAGATGCCTTTAGGGTAACGGATCAGAAATATGGGGAGTCACAACGTCCGTTAGTCCATTTAACCGATTGTGGCACATTGCGCCATTCGCTTATTACACAGCATGCGGATTCGGCCATGCTCATGTATTACCAGTCACGCTATGCTACACCTGAAAAAATCGCGTTATACACGTTAGCCAACCATTTAATGTCCAATGTTTTTTTTCATGAATTGCGCACAAAACAACAACTGGGTTACATGCTTGGTACGGCAAACCTTCCCTTAAATCGTCACCCCGGCTTGATTCTGTATGTGCAATCTCCGGTCGCTTCTCCATTAGAACTCTCCTATGCGATGGATGAATTTACGAATGCGTTTGCACTGGTTCTATTAGAATTGACACAACAACAATGGCAAGACAGCAAGCAAGGATTGCATCAGCAAATGTCAGAGCCAGATACGAATTTACAAAGTCGTGCTCAGCGTTACTGGATCAGCATTGGTAACAAAGACGAAGAATTTAATCACAGACAAAAAGTCATTGAAGCGCTCGACAATATTAAGCGTGCCGATATGGTTCGATTTGTCGTCAGTGTATTAAAACCCCGCACAGCCAATCGATTAGTGTTATTCAGTCAAGGACAAAGCCATCAAGATCAATCGCCATTAACACTCGGCACAAAAATCTCGTCCATTGATGACTTTATGAAACATGCTTATTAAGCAATAAATAATAAGGTGATGATATTGAGATCATCACTCTTTATTGAACTGGCAATACATTTTATAGAGTAAAAAACTCACTTTATATAATTGATAACTTTAGGAGAATTTTCCATTGACTCTCTCTTCTTAAAGTTATCAGCCAACTTTTTAATGACTCAGTGATTGTTTTCGTCAAATTACTGGCAAAAAAAAACCACATCAATACACTGATGTGGTTTCAATTTCAGGAAATAATTCACCCGACATTGAATATAAATAAATCAATTAACCAAAAGTTAATTGCAAATCAGGTTGCCCTGATAATAGAAAGTAAAGTCAGCCTTCAAAAGGAAATGTCATCTTGCTCAACAGACAATACATAAAGAAGACCTTATATATTGCCAGACGACGGTGAAACTATAACGAATCTATAAAAACCAACATTGAACCAGATCAATTTTTATTGAAACAGCATTGAAAAAATAAATAAGATAACTTTAATCTTATCTCAAAAAATTATTTCATTATAAACCGTGATTATTCAAAATGATGAAGAAAAAATGAGAGTGATTATCAGAAATAATTACGATTAAAATCATAAGCAATCATGTGATTATAAAAATTAAATCGTTTAATGGAACGAATATCTTTATTGTTTGAAAGGTTAACGTCAAAGCTCACTTTATCGAACCAAATCTAAACACATAAAAAACAATCAATATATAATCAATAACATAATGAAAAACAAACACTTTCTATCAAATAAAACAAAAGACATCTTGCTCAAAATCCAACATAAATAAAAGAAAATATTCTTTCTAAAAATAAAAAAGACAACATCCCTCCTTAATTATTCAATATGGTAAAACACTCTATTTTTTCGATATCAGCACTCATATTTTTATAAAAAAACAAAGAATAATCATATTTGGTTACAAATATTACAATACCGTAAAGACTGGTCAGATTTCCATGAGGGTTAAATATTCATAAACTCACCCTAATTATGCAAATAATAATAAGATAATTAAGGAAGATGTCGTTTTATGAACCAAATGCATACATTCAAAAAATCGCTATTAACGATCGCGGTTCTTTTTTCCTCGTACACGTCAGCTGCGGGTTTCCAAATCAGTGAACACTCTGCAACCGGACTTGGACGCGCTTTTGCTGGTGAGGGCGCCATTGCTGATAACGCAGCGGTTGCCTCACGCAACCCAGCTGCAATGGTGTTATTCGATACTCCTGAATTATCCTTAGGTATGACGGTCATTGATCCTGAAATTGATGCATCTGTCACAGCCGGAAAAATGGGACCTTTACCGTTAAAAACTGGATCAATGAACGACATTGCCCCAATCGAATTTGTTCCTAATTTTCATTATGTTCATCCTTTAAATGACCGTGTTGCAGTCGGTATTTCTGCTTTTTCTAATTTTGGGCTGTCCACCGATTTTGGTAATGAGGTCGCAGGACCGATTGCTGGCGACACAAAACTCATCACCATGAATTTGAATGCCAATCTCGCTTACCGTATTAATCAACAATTCAGCGTCGGTGCGGGTATTAATGCTATCTATGCATCTGCAGAGCTAAATCGATTTGGTCCTGCATTTTCAAATGATCAATCCATCCCTTCTCTTGGTCCTAATAATACGATCTCTCACATGAAAGGTGATGGCTACGGACTTGGCTGGAACATCGGTTCCTTGTGGGAAATTAATGATAATAACCGTTTAGCATTAACCTATCGTTCAACTGCAGACATCACCTTAAACGGCGATTACAAAGGAACTGCAACATCAAAACCAAAAGTCGATGGTGAGTTAGAACTCAACCTCCCTGATATTGCTGAATTGTCTGGCTATCACAAAATTTCACCTAAATGGGCCATACATTACAGTGCCATGTACATCGGTTGGAACAGCTTTAAAGAGTTAAAAGGGACGTCACCCGATTGTGGTACCGATAATGTTTGCTTAGAAAAACCTGAAAATTGGGAGAACAGTTGGCGTTATGCG
>CAMQZF010000245.1 GCA_947039525.1 uncultured Photobacterium sp.
GTGGCAGAAGAGGTTGGTCAGCAAGTGGCGCAGGGTGAGCGTAGTATCTTTGGTGTTATGATTGAAAGTCATTTAGTGGAAGGGCGTCAAGATTTGGTTGAAGGGCAAGAAGCCACTTATGGTCAAAGTATTACTGATGCTTGTATCGGGTGGAGTGACACTGAGAAAGTATTGCGTCAATTAGCAAATGATGTCGAGCGTCGTCGAACATTAGGGCAATAACTGCTCATACTGTTCTCGTTTCACCTTATTTACTGAATAAAAAATAAAAAAGCCCCAAAATTGGGGCTTTTTATTTTCAGTTAGTTGGTATTGAGTTCGGGATGTGTGACTAAAGGATGACGCAGCTTTTGTGGCGGTATCGGATCATTTTCTGGGTGATCTGAGTGATATTTTGGGATCTTGGGTCGATAATGTGGTTCGGGCCGTTCATTGTTTGCTGCTGGTACATTATTTCCAAGATCATTTGGGATAGCAGCATCTACCCCTGTTGGTACTATACTCGATTCTGGTGATGCAGCTGTTTCCATGTTCATTTCACTCATTACATCACTTGTCTGACCATCGCTAGTGTTCATTGATTCCGCATCGGCACTTGCATAAGCGTAAGACGTCATCAGTAATCCAATCATCAATGCGATTTGTTGCAATGTTAGGGATTTTATCCACATAATTGCTCCTTTTTCACTTGTGATTATCTTCATTATAGAAGATGCCTATTCTGTCATATTAACGAATTACTTCGTTTGCATCTCGAGAGGCAATGAAGCCGTAAAAGATGTAGCCGAATAGGGTAACGATGGCACCCCAAAATACAGCTGATTGACCACAGGCATAGACACCGTAAATACTGTAGATGGTGGCAACGGTTCCGATAAAGGCCCCCGTCTTGTACTCACTGGCACTGACTTTGTTTTTGCGTAAAATGACTTCAAGTCCTGTTAAGGCCAATATGTAAGGGACCATATTGATGAAGACGGCCAAATTTAGTAGCACATTGAACTGTTTGACAAGATTTGGCGAAATGGTCATTAATGCGAGCAACAATTCTAACACTAACATTATGATCATGCCTTTAACGGGCGCATTACTGCTATTTACTTCCCCAAAAACTTTTGGAAATAAGCGAATGTCTGCCGCGGCTTTGGATACTTGTGCATTAGTGAATTGCCAACCTAATAGTGAGCCAATACAAGCAATAACCGCTAGGCCTGTTACAATTTTCCCCGTCGTTTCATCAAACATATAAGTATAGACCAAACCAAATGGGGCATTGGATTGTGCTAATTCATGATTGGGTACAATACCTTGAATGACGGAAGTGGAGGCAATATAAACGACGGCCGTAAAGCTGGTGGCCAGCATACAAGCTAAAGGAACATTACGTTCTGGATTTTTCACAGCTCCTGAGTTTGCCCCTGCGGATTCTATTCCTAAGAAAGCCCATAAGGTAAGTGCTATTCCTGATGAAATGGCTGTGATTGTGGTGTCTTGATGGGGATTCCATGCTTCAGCAAAGACTTTGGGTTCAAACCACCACCATCCAGCAATGGATAAGCCCACGACAGGGATAATAATACCCCAAACGGTAACGGATGAGATTACCCCTGTCAGTTTTGGACCTTTAAAATTGGGTACCATTGTGATGATTAATACAATCACAACCCCAATAAAAGTATGGAAAGGGGTGGTGTTGAGCCATGGAAAAAAGGGTCCCAGATACCCGACACAAGAGACGGCAATAGCAACCGCACTGATCACCAAGCACACATAATAGGTATAAGAGGCGATAAAAAAGGAAGATTTTCCGTGTGCTTCTTGAGAGTAGGCGGACATACCACCATCGGCTTTACAATACATCCCACACTTTGCAAAGGCGTAAGCGATACACATCGCTCCAATAGCGGTAACGACCCAAGACAGTAAAGAGATGGCGCCAGTTTGTGCCAGACTGGCGGGTAACATAATAATCCCAGAGCCCATCATGTTGACGGTAACTATGGTGGTGAGGCCTATCAGCCCCATTTTGTTGGATTCTGATGCCATGCTGCTAACTCCAGAAAGTAAGTGCCTAATCGGAATTAGGCATGGAAGGGGTAAGCTTCCTGTTATGAATATTAACCGCGATATTCAGTGCGTTGATTTCCGTATTAAGAACACATCAAACAGCGCGAAACTTTTCTTGTATAACAACGAATAGTGATTTTTTTAGAATAAATTTATTCGTTCAGTTTAGGAGAGGAATAAAGAACTTTCTAATTGATGGATATATTTATTAAATTTTTAAAAACAAACAGTTAATTTTTTTGCGCTTAATCCTAAAAAATAGGGTTTTCATTTTTGAGAAAAACCATGTGTCATTACTCTTTGTTTTATATCGTTATTTTTTATGTTTTCTCTTTTTGTTTTTCTTATAATCTCTTGAGTTTCTTATTTTTGTGAAAATATTGCTCATTGACAGTGAAGGATTATCAACTAATTTTACTTCAACCCTAGGATGAATAAGTTGCGTCACCTTTTATTGAATTTCCATTCGTCTCGTCAGAGTATAATAGGAGCGAGCTTCATGAGTAATTATGGGAAGAAGTACACTGTACTGATTTTAGAGGACTCTCCGAAAGAAGGCGTCGTTGGCAGTGCCATTCAACGTTTAATTGAAGAATTTGAAGGGAATGCGGTTAATATTATTCGCGCGACATCATTTGATGATTGTTACTCCATTTTATTTGCGAATACGGCAGTTGATTGTTTGATGTTGTCCTCATCGATGAGTGGATCGCAAACAACAGAAAATGAAAAGTTTTTTGTTCTAATTGATAAATTAAATCGTCGCCAAGAAGATGTTCCTGTTTTCTTATTGGCAGAGCGTAAAAAAATCACATTGAATGTTACTCGTGAATTAATGGAAAAAGTGGTTGAATTCGCGTGGATTTTAGAAGATACCCCTGATTTTATTGCCGGTCGTGCTGTTGCCTCAATGAAGCGTTACCGTGAGCAGTTATTGCCGCCTTTGATGAAAGCTTTGCTTGATTACGATGATATTCATGAGTACTCATGGGCAGCACCAGGGCACCAAGGTGGGGTTGGCTTTACGAAAACGCCAGCAGGTCGACGTTTTTATGATTATTATGGTGAAGGCATTTTCCGTACGGATATGGGGATTGAGCGTGGATCGTTAGGCTCATTACTGGATCATACGGGGGCGTTTGGTGAAAGTGAGGCTTATGCTGCTCGAGTCTTTGGAGCGGATCGTTCTTACTCTTTAGTCACCGGGACTTCTGGAGCAAACCGAACCATCATGCAAGCCTGTATGGATGAAGATGAGCTCGCGATTGTTGATCGCAACTGTCATAAATCACTCGAGCAAGGTTTAATTTTATCCGGTTCGTTGCCTGTTTATATGGTACCTACCCGTAACCGTTACGGTATTATTGGTCCAATTTATCCGCATCAAATGACAGAAGCGGCGTTAAAAGTTACCGCAAAATCCAGTAATCTGACTAAAGACCATGCAGAAAAACGGGCGGTATATTCTGTGTTAACCAATTGTACCTACGATGGTATTTGTTATAACGCAAAAAAAGCTCAAGAGTTATTGCAAGACAGTTGTGATCGAATTCACTTTGATGAAGCGTGGTATGGTTATG
>CAMQZF010000246.1 GCA_947039525.1 uncultured Photobacterium sp.
ACAAAAGTTTATTTCACTTTTAATGTCAATTATAATTAAATAAAATGATGAATTTCTTATTTATTAGAAATAAAATAAAACGAAGCTAAAAAAATTATATTTATCGCTATTCTTTTATCTAGGAGATGAAAATAGATAACAAGGCAAAATATGAAACCTAGATACAGCTCTGTATTATTTAAAATGGTGTTCTTATTTACCCTAATAGGTATTGTTAATCAGAAAGTAATAGCAAAATCGTTACCAACACCGCCAAATATCCAAGCAAAAGCTTGGTTATTGATGAGTTTTGATTCTGGACAAATCATTGCAGGAAAAAATATTCAGCAAGAATTATCTCCTGCTAGTCTAACAAAAATAATGACCGCTTATGTGGTGGGAAAAGAAATTAACAATGGCAATATCGATCTCAGTGATGTGGTAACCATCAGTGATAATGCCAACAGCAGCAAATTTCACGACTCGTCAAAAATGCTATTAAAAGAAAATCAAAAAGTCACGCTTGAACAATTACTTAAAGGCATTGTTATTGCCTCTGGTAACGATGCGACAATAGCGATTGCCGAACACATAGCAGGACATTCCGCTGGTTTTATTGATTTGATGAACCAACATGCCGAAGCTCTAGGCATGAAAAACACCTACTTTAGCAATCCCCACGGTTTAGACAGTGAGCAACAAGTGACTAGCGCGCAAGATATGGCTCTGCTTACGCAAGCGTTAATTCAAGACCAACCTGAAATCTACGCCTTATTTAAAGAAAAATCGTTCACTTACCGCAAAACCACCCAAAACAATCGCAACGGTTTATTATGGGATAAAAACTTAATGGTGGATGGTGTCAAAACAGGGTATACATCCAAAGCGGGTTACAGCTTAATCACCTCTGCGGTACAAAATAACCAACGCTTAATTGCTGTAGTGATGGGCGCGACAAGCGCCACTCAACGCCAGCGTGAAAATAAAAAGCTATTGCAATGGGGATTTCGATTTTTCAAAGACATCACACCGGACTTAAACCAAGATACGTTAGATGATTACAAAATTTGGTATGGTAGTCCTTCTAGAGTCAGTATTGAAACCCGAAATGGCAATATGATCACTGTGCCTCGCCATCAAGGAAAACACTTATCACACGAAGTTATTTATGAAACTTTTATTGATGCCCCTCAGCCCAAAGGCACACAAATTGGGCAAATCAATTGGTACATTAAAGATGCACTATTAACTAGCCAACCTTTAGTGATTACCGAAGACGTCATCAAAGCTCCTTGGTATTCGATTGCGATTGATAAAGCATGGCGACCTGCTAGCGAGCTATATCATAAGATCAATCAAAAAGTTCAAGACAGCTTCACGATCAATCGTTAACTAAATACTTAAATCAAATACAAAGTATCAATTCTAAATTAAACGGCAATAAACACAAAAAAAGCCAGTAAAATATTCACTGGCTTTAACATTATTTCATATCAATTTTGATACAAAAATTTAATGACTTAATTAGGCATCTATCAACGCTCTTTTTCAGGTTCAAACACGAAAAAGAGCGTTGATAAGGGTGGTAATGTCAACCCAATGGATTGTTCCAAACCATGGTAAGGTTCGGACTCCACCAGCAAAGATGAACTGGTTTCATAACCACTGCCCCAGTAATTGCTATGATCCGTATTCACCAATAACCGATACGTGCCTTTTTCTGTTACCCCTAAACGATAATGATCACGAGGTACAGGAGTAAAATTAGAGACAATCAAGACTTTCTCACCGTTTAAGCCAAAACGCTCATACGCAAACACACTGGCTTGATGATCATCCTGCATTCGCCATTGAAAACCACTGGGCGTATTATCTTGTTGATACAAAGCAGGAAATTGACGATACATTTGGTTCAAATCACGCACTAAGGATTGCAAACCACGATGAGAATCGTACGCTAACTGCTCCCAATCTAATTGCCCTTCGTGTGACCATTCCGACCACTGACCAATTTCAGCCCCCATAAAATTTAGCTTCTTCCCCGGCTGACCGTACATATGCCCAAGAAATGCGCGTAAATTTGCGGCTTTTTGCCAATCATCACCCGGCATTTTATTCAACAATGAGCCTTTACCATACACCACCTCATCATGTGACAAAGATAAAACGTAATTTTCACTGAAGGCATAAACCAATGGGAAGGTAAAACTGTCATGATGATATTGACGATAAATCGGGGCTTGTTGAATATAAGATAAGCTATCGTGCATCCAGCCCATGTTCCACTTAAAGCCAAACCCTAACCCACCCATGTCTGTTGGGCGTGAAACACCTGAGAATGCGGTCGACTCTTCTGCAATAGTGATTGCATTCGGATAATGGCGGTACACTTCTTCGTTCATCCAACGTAATAAGCTAATGGCATCGTGATTTTCATTACCCCCATCTTGATTTGGGATCCACTGGTTATGTTCGCGTGAATAATCCAAATACAACATAGAAGCCACCGCATCAACACGTAAGCCATCAATATGAAAATGCTCGAACCAAAATAAAGCATTAGAAACTAAGAACCGACGGACATGATCACGCCCATAGTCATAAATGTAACTTTGCCAATCTTGATGCCAACCGCGACGAGGATCCGGATCATTAAATAAAGCCGTACCATCAAAATTAGCTAAGCCGTGCTCATCTGATGGAAAATGCGCGGGAACCCAGTCTAAAATTACCCCAATGCCAGCCAAATGGCATTGATCAACAAAATATTTAAAATCATCGGGCGAACCAAATCGGCTTGTCGGTGCAAATAATCCAATCGGTTGATAACCCCAAGAACCGTAAAAAGGATGTTCGCTTACTGGCATCAACTCAATATGGGTGTAACCCATATCAACAATGTAGGGTATGAGTGTTTCAGCCAATTCTCTATACGTTAAAAAAGACCCATCAGCGTGCTTTTTCCATGAACCAATATGCAATTCATAAAAAGATAAAGCTTCTTGATGTTTGACGGTAACCGGACGTTGTTGCCACTGATGATCTTGCCACGCATACGCAGATTGATCGTAGACCACAGAAGAAAAAGACGGATATTGTTCAACATGATAACCCCACGGATCCACTTTGTGTGGCAACCTTTGGCCCTGTTGATCTTTTAATTCAAATTTATACAAACTCCCTACGGCTAAATCGGGAATGAATACTCCCCATAATCCATGATCTAAGCGCTGCAAAGGATGACGACGTCCATCCCATGTATTGAAATCACCAATCACACTTACCGAAGACGCATGTGGCGCGTGAACCAAAAAGCGAGTGCCTGTGATCGGTGTTTTGTCTTTCTGTAACGTGACAATTTGCGCCCCCATTTCACAGTGCATTAATGCGGGATCAAATAAAGCAGACTCATGCGTCACTAATTGATGAAATTGATAAGGATCACACAGATATTGCTCACCCGTCGGCCACTGTACACGCAAATGATACAAACGGAGGGAAAAATCAATCGATTCCTCACAGATAAAGCCACCATTCCCTTCAGGAGAAAGAGCAAACTCATCGCCATTCAAACACACAACAGAAACGGATTCTGCATTGGGTAACCACACTCTTAATCGTGTCGCTCCATGACCATATTGCGGTCCTAAAAAACCAAAGGGATT
>CAMQZF010000247.1 GCA_947039525.1 uncultured Photobacterium sp.
TAAAGATCATGACGATTGTATTTATTGATAAACACAATCGTCACTTCATAAAAAACATCATGAACAGCGACCATTCATACAATAATAAAGCCATCAAAAGAGAATATTTTTTCAAACATATTGTTAACCCGCTGTTATTATTTAAGTGAAAGAAAAGTTTTTCTTAATTACCTCGCATTTAGTAAAAATAATTTTCACAACAAGGTCATTATCATTATGGCAATGACACTGTAATCTCTCGCTCCATTCAAGGGATATTATCTTTTCTCTTTATTCATTTTTCGGTATCTATGAAACTTTTAAAATCCTTATTTGGATGTTCAACAGGAAATAATAAAACAATGACTAAATTTATCGCGATTCATCCTGCTGTTGATAATGGTATTCCCTCGACACAAGCCGGCTTCACTGGTGGTGATTTAACCTGTAACTGTACAACGAACAAAGTAAAAGTAACGCTAAACAGCCAAACAGCGCATAACCACGTTTGTGGTTGTTCTAAGTGTTGGAAACCAAACGGAGCATTATTCTCACAAGTTGCTGTCGTTGGTCGTGATCATCTAACTGTAGTTGAAAACGAAGACAAATTAGAAGTGGTAGATGCGAGTGCAACCATTCAACGTCACGCTTGTAAAGCATGTGGTGTTCATATGTACGGTCGCATTGAAGATGCAAACCACCCATTCTTCGGCTTAGATTTTGTTCACACAGAATTAAGCGATAAAAACGGTTGGTCTGCACCAGAATTTGCTGCGTTTGTTTCTTCTATTATTGAAACAGGCACAAACCCAGCAGATATGTCAGGCATTCGTGCTCGTCTACATGAACTTGGTTTAGAACCTTACGATTGCTTATCTCCTGCATTGATGGATGCTATCGCAACACACATCGCACAAAGCAAGAAATAAGAAACAAGAAATACGAAATCATCATCAAAACCGTCTTTACAGGCGGTTTTTTTATTTGAGGCGTTTTAAACTCTCACTGAATTCATTGCTATAGTTATCTTTATATCAATAGGCAGAAAAGAGAGAAACACCATGAGCAGCGTTTTCTACATGCCGCCCGTTTCGCTAATGGGCAAACACGCCATTCAATTGCTTGGCGTTGATCTCGTTTCCAGAGAGTTTAAAAAAGCTCTAATTGTGACCGACAAAGTCTGTGTTGATATTAAACTCATCAATCACCTAACGGACGAATTAAACAGCCATAAAATCGACTTTACCGTATTTGATAGCGTTCAAGCTAACCCCACCGAACAAAACGTCAAAGACGGATTAGAACTTCTCACTAATGAGCAGTGTGATTTTGTGATTTCTTTTGGGGGGGGATCGTCACACGATTGTGCGAAAGGCATTGCTCTGATTGCCACAAATGGTGGGCATGTACGTGATTATTCCACTGGCGTCCATTTATCCGCCAAGCCGCAATTACCCTTAGTCACCGTTAACACAACCGCGGGTACTGCCGCCGAAATGACTGTATTTGCCGTGATTACGAATGAACAAGATCAGACAAAGTACCCAATTGTTGATAAACACCTAACGCCAATCATTGCTGTGAACGATTCCGAACTCATGGTTACTATGCCAAAATCACTCACCGCGGCAACTGGAATGGATGCCTTAACGCATGCCGTTGAGGCTTACGTATCCACCGCCTCCACTCCTGTAACGGATGCTTGTGCGATCAAAGCCATTCAATTGATCGCCAAAAACCTCGAAATTGCGGTATTGAATGGACAAGATCGTGATGCGCGTGATGCCATGCAATACGCCGAATATTTAGCGGGCATGGCCTTTTCAAACGCTTCATTAGGTTACGTTCACTCCATGGCACACCAATTAGGCGGAGTTTACGATTTGGCTCACGGCTTATGTAATGCCATTCTGCTTCCTGAAGTCTCTCGCTTTAATGCTTATGTGGTTCCCGATCGTTATGTTGATGTTGCTCATGCGATGGGCATCGAAACTCATGGTATGAATCCAGCTGAGGCGGCTGAAGCGGGTATCTCTGCCATTGAAGCACTTTCTCAAAAAGTCGGTACCGATCAGAAATTGCGCGACCTTGGGGTAAATGAAGACAAAATCGAATTTATGTCCATTAATGCCTTAAAAGATGCTTGCTCATTAACTAACCCACGCCAAGCGGAGCTAGCGGATATCATGGCGATTTACCACTCTCGCCTATAAAATTTCAACGCTCATGGTCACTCCATAAATAACACACAATAAAAAACCCGCCATTAGCGGGTTTTTTATTTCGATTCAACATCAGATTAATGGCAATCGAAATCATATCGGGTGTATTAGGTCCAAATAGCCACAACAGCCATTAATGAGAACCCAATGATCACAAAGCTAAAGTTACGTAAATCACAACACTTAGCAACCATGATCGCTTGTTTCAGACCATGTAACGTACCTAAGTATAAGAAAGTACCTGCTGCTAATGAATAGAAAATTGGCTCTAATAATGGGTAGTTTTTTGTGTATTCCAAAACGCTAGAGCCAAGACCCAC
This sequence comes from uncultured Photobacterium sp., assembly GCA_947039525.1. Lineage (GTDB taxonomy): Bacteria > Pseudomonadota > Gammaproteobacteria > Enterobacterales > Vibrionaceae > Photobacterium. Next base: position 2,522 of record CAMQZF010000247.1, read on the forward strand.
GCCAATCGGCAACATCAGAGTAAATAACCCAAACCACAAAATAGATTGTTTTAATGACATCCGACTTTTGCTCAATTGTACGGCCAAAGAAAAACTGGCTGCCCATTTGTGCGCTAAAATCGCAATTAAAATCACCACCATCATAGTGATGGAGCCACTGAGTCCTAATACTGTACCCGCTAATAAAGAGTGAATGGATAAAATGACCACGGCTAAAATGGCAAAAGCAGGATTATTACTGCCACCATGTTCGTATAAACGACGCGCTAAGTGTTCAAACCACAACAATAATAAAAAGACCGCGCCCGCTAATAAGAAAGCAATCGGGTATTCAATACCTTGTGCTAAAAAGGATTGCGATGCATCGCCCAACATATGGATCAAACCCGCGCCCAAAAATACGCCTGAAGCTAAGGCTTCTGCCGCAGGAAATTCCAAAGGTTTGCTGGTTTTAAACTTACGAATAAAGGGATACAGACCCGCCAACAGCGTGATAATAAAAATCAGCACCACCGACAAAACTTTAAATGCATCAAGACTCATATTTGATTCCATCACGCGAAAACCGCTCCTCTTATAACATTCACTTTCCTAATCTGCGAACAATTTGAATGAAAGTCACACTATTTTCATTCAAATGGCACGCTCAAGGCTTTAATAACGTGAGAGCAATTATAATTAAAGACAAAAAAGTAACAATATAGTGAAAATGAAAATCATTATTTCTAAATGGAAATAATAAAAAATATGATCAAAATATAGAATAAAGAACAAAAAATTTAAAAATGGTAGAAGCTGATAACAAAATGAAAAAAGTCAAAATCATCTCTTTTTTGACCATGTACATAACCAAGATAAAAAGTACAGATTACAAGATGTAAAACGTAATTTTTCGCTAACTATCTAGCTTAGATATTTCATTTTTTATTTTTCTTTAACGTAGAAAACACTGGTGAGATAGAACTGAGTATTAACCGAATGTACTCCTATCGAGAGATATTGGATAATAATGCCAATCTGAAGTTAATAACTCGTAATTCAATAGAAGCCAAATAAAA
>CAMQZF010000248.1 GCA_947039525.1 uncultured Photobacterium sp.
TCTACACTATAGCCTACACTCTTTCCCTACACGACGCTCTTCCGATCTCTCAGGGGTGGTTTCCGCATAATCCAGATCCACGCCTCCCATCATGCCAGAACCTTCTGCTGACGCTTTTAAAAGGCTTGCCCATTTGAACAATTCCTCATAATCACCACCATTCAAAACAAATTGAACCGGCTCAGAAGATCCACCACCAAAGCCCGGCATAAATGGCCACACTCGCACGTCAGGAATCCCGGTTAACGCTTTACGTACTTGACCTAAGGCTTCCGACGCACTGGCTTGGCGCTCATTCCAATCTTCCAACACCATCACAACAAATCCCGTCTGATCCCCCGCACGACCACCAAACGCGGGTGTTTCAATGCTGATAGAGCGGATCACACCTTGCCCAACCATGGGTAATAAACGCGACTCAACTTGCTTCACGTTTTCAACCATTCGATTATAACTGGTGCCTTCTGCCCCTTTCACAAATGCAAAGATCACCCCACGGTCTTCTTGTGGTGCTAATTGCGCAGGAGTGTGTTGCATCATCCAACCACTCAATGCAATAAAGGCGACAATTAAGACTGGAGCGGCATAACGAAAACGAACAGCAGCGGTAACCCAACGACGATAGTGCTTCTCTAATGCGCTAAAAAAGCCATCAATCCAAACATTAAAACGACTGCGTTTTGGGTTCGCTTTAAACAATTTACTTGCCATAACTGGACTTAGCGTCAACGCAATTAATGACGAAAAAATCACAGCAACGGATAACAACACCGCAAATTCCGTAAATAACGGTCCAACCATGCCATCCATGAAGGAAATCGGTAGGAATACCATCACCAATACGACGGTGGTTGCAACCACGGCAAATCCCACTTCACGCGTGCCTTTATAGGCCGCTAATAATGGTGGTTCACCTTGTTCAATATGATGGTAAATATTTTCCACCACGACAATGGCATCATCCACCACCAAGCCAATCGCCAAAATCAACGCCATAAGCGTCAATAAATTAATGGAAAACCCAAAGAAATGTGCCACCATAAAAGCCGCAATCAAAGACACTGGAACCGTAATCGCAGGAATTAAGGTCGCACGTGCCTGACCAATAAAGATATACAACACCAAGACGACCAATAAACCCGTCACAAATAAGGTGCTGTATACTTCCTCTATTGATCGCTCAATAAAGACAGTCGAATCGTAATCCACAAACAACGACGTACCGTTAGGCAGAAAACGCTGCATGCGCTCCACTTCAATCCGTACCTGATCCGCGACATCCAACGGATTCGCATCACTCATGGTGACAATACCCAAACTTAAATTCGCCACACCATTATTACGGAAGGTCGCATTTTCGTTCTTCGCACCTAATGTCACCTCAGCGATATCGTGCAGGTATATAGGTGAGCCATCAGCTGTGGTTTTTATCACTAAATAGGAGAAATCCGCCGTCGTGCGGTACAAACGCTCAGTACGCACAGACATAGTTGTTGTATCGTTACGAACCTCACCTCCCGGTAATTCCACGTTTTCACGCTGTAACGCACTGACCACATCTTGCGTTGTAATACCACGCCCAGCCATTAAATCGGGTTGTAATTTGAGGTACATCACTCGCTCAAGTTGCCCACTTAACGACACTGAACTCACGCCATTAATCAGATTAAAACGATCGACCAACACCCGATCCGCATAATCACTGAGCTGAGTACGATCCATTTCACTGGACGTTAAATTGACATAGATAGCCGGCTCACCACTGCCATTATCTTTCGATACCATAGGATCATCGGCCTCATCAGGCAATTGACGTTGAGCACGCGCCACCGCATCACGAATGTCACTCACGCCTTCGGTTAAATTCCAATCCATTTCAAATTCAACCGTAATGCGCGACATGCCATTACGAGTTATCGATTTAATGTGCTCGATACCACTAATGCCAGACAACTGATCTTCTAGCGGAGTCGTCACTCGGCTTTCCATAATGGACGCCGACGCCCCTTGGTAAGTCGTCATGATCGTAACAACAGGGTTTTCAACATCAGGCATTTCACGAACAGGGAGTTTTAAAAAGGAGACAATGCCAAATACACACAACAATAAACTGAACACGACAGCCACGACTGGGCGTTTTACCGAAATATCAGATAACCACATCAGACAGCTCCTTTTGGTGGGGCGTCAATGTGTGACGTGATCTGTGCAGCAGCAGACTCTTGCACTGCAACCCCATCACGCATGTTCACTAAACCTTGCACCACAATGCGATCGCCAAGTTCCAATCCGTCATTAATAACGACACGATTATCAATGCGAGTGCCCAACTGAACTTCGGTTCGAACCGCTTTATTGTCCTCATTAACCCGATACACAAAGCGTTTCGTACCTGAGTATTCTAACGATTGCACTGGAATCACCGTAGATTGCTGAGCTGGAAAGGTCATATCCACAGCCATTAGCATCCCAGATTTCAATAAACGATCAGAATTATTAAAGCGCACACGTACTTTAATGTTTAACGTATCCGTTTGAACACGTGAATCAATCGCGACTATTTCGCCAGAAAAAGCCCGATTAGGCCAAGCTTGACTCATCGCAGAAACAGAACTGCCAACTTGTAACACCGATAAATAACGCTCAGGCACTGCAACATCCACTTGCATCGCGGACAAATCATCCAAGGTTAATAAATCGCTGCCCGCCTCCACCCGCTGACCTTCACTGACATTAACTAAACCCACCGTCCCTGCAAACGGAGCTCGTAATGTGTGATCATCAAAAACGGCTTTTTTCGCATTCAAACGCGCTTGAGCAATCGCCACGTTCGTTAACTGGGCATCCAATTCCGCTTGTGTTACCGCACCACGCTTTACTAAACGTTGAAATTCAACCGCTTTACGATTTTCATCTTTCCAATACGCTTGCGCTTCATCGTACTCGGCACGCGCTTTGTCATTATCAAACTGAAACAACACTGCCCCTTTTTTCACTTGAGCATTATCACTGACGATCACCGCCGTCACAGGTGCCGTTACTTCAGCAGATAAGACAATCGAATCTTGTGCGACTAACTTGCCAATCAATGACAAAGATTGCGTCACGGATTCTGTTTTTACTTTGTCCGTCACGACAGGCACATCAAAAGCCTGACGCCCGTGTTTAGAGTCTGACGATTTTGCCACCGCCTCATTGGTCATATACACATAGCCACCGCCAGACAGCACAGCTGCAATCAACACGCCAAGCCCGATTTTTTTCATTGTTATTAAGCTCCTGATTTCCAATTAAAGAATCATAACCAAAAGACATAACAAGAAGCGTAAAGATATGTAAATGTCCTGCACTAAAATGTGAACAAATCTCACAATTCAATCTTTCGAGACGGAAAAAAAACAATAAAACACCACGAGCTTGAGAAGAAAAAAACAATTTGGCGAAAAATACGGCAAGCGACCTTTTTTTATAATGAAAAAGGTTTACAGACGTCTCCAGTTTGTTATTATCCGCCCCGCACTCCGTGGAGGGGTTCCCGAGTGGCCAAAGGGATCAGATTGTAAATCTGACGGCTCT
>CAMQZF010000249.1 GCA_947039525.1 uncultured Photobacterium sp.
ACGGCATACGAGATCATAGCCGGTGACTGGAGTTCAGACGTGTGCTCTTCGATCTGGCTCTGCACCCGCCGCAATCGCATCACTCATATCACCCGTTGCATCCCCGTAGTAAATACCCAAATGTAGCTCTTTCATGTATGGGATTTTACCTTTTTCAGAGCCCGCAAAGATGACCTTATGCATGTCTTTTGCTGGAATGTTGTAGTCATGCTCTAAAATTTTCGTTAGATCTTCAGTTTTCGTTGCTGGACGACCTGTAATTAAATAAATGTGATCGCCACGTTTTAAGTGCATATCAATCAATTTACGCGCCGATTCTTTAGGCAGTGAAAATAAATCCCAGCCGTTATTGGCTTTTGCCCAAAACTTTGGATTTTTTAAATACGCGTTGCTGCCAGGGGAGAATTCTTGCTGTCCACGCCAGAATACCGGGCTGGAAAATAATACCGTATCGTCGACATCCAACCCGACGTTCATCGGTGGTTTTCCCTTTAAGCTCTGTTGAATTTGAGCCACGGACACCCAATCAATCGGTTGGCGGTTCGTAATTTGCGTTAAGGTGACACCGGGATTAATAGAGTCCGCAGTGGTTGCAGCTTGCGCCTATAAGCTAAATGCACTGCTTAAAGCAAAAGTGAGGGCGGTAAGCAGCAATGTTTGTTTTTTCATAAAAAGCTCTTTGATAAAAAGGATGAATTAACGAGAAAAGTAATAGGTCGCTATTGGGTGTTTGGCTTGCCCATTATTATTGTCTTGAGCGATACCAATACCCACAGTGTTTAAAGTGATGGGTGTAAAATGTTGCCCATATCGCGCCATAAATAAATTTAATTTATGAGCATTGCTACTGGGTAGCAAAGTGATATGTGGTTGGAATTGAGCAAACGTATTGGGACTGCCGTAACGATGAAAGCTGGCCAGTTTATCTGGGTATTTATTCACCCATGCTGGTAAGCTTGGATTTGGATCCCTAAGTGGTGATAAGGCCATAGTGACTTCATCAGCGAGACGTTGTAGCTGACGATTGTCTTTGATTGTTAACATTAACCAATTGCTTTTTGTTTGTTCGAGCGCTTGCAGTTCAATGGGAAATGGTTGCCATTGGTTGGCTAATGTTTTCACTTTTTGTTGAAGGCTGGCAAGGTTGTCTGTTGGGTATTGTGTTAAATACAAGGTGATGTGAGGCAAGTAACCTTGTTGATATAACGGCATTAATTTACTTTGTGTGATGTCTTGGCTGAGTTTTTCGAGCTGTACGGTTAAGGTTTTACTTGGGATTAAAAAGACGTTGTAGCTTGGGGACGCAGCAAAAGCGGCGGGTATGCTAGATAAGGTGATAATCGAAGCAAAAAATAAACGTTTTAACATAATGTGATACCCAAAAGATTTGGGACGATACTTTATGCTTTTTAGGAATTAAAAATGTTGCCTGGATCATATAATGGATTAATTATTCATTTCCCATTCATTGTTTTTTTGGATGTCCTTATCCAAATATCTTTTAACCCACTTCAATTTCTTTGACACGCAATTCATTACCTTGCATGACATTTAGTTGATAGCTTTTACAATCTGGACAGGAATCTCCGCGCTTGACTAACGTCACTTCTTTTTGACAGTCAAAACACCAAGCTTGGCCGGGGATTTTTATGATGTGCAATTTTGCCCCTTCAACAATGGTTTCTCTGGCGGCCATTTCAAAACAAAATTCGACGGCATCGGCTTCGATGCAAGATAACTCACCAATTTCTAACCAAGCGGCTGTAACTTTATTAAAGCCTTGTTTTTGTGCTTGTTCCACGATCAATTCGACCGTGTTCATGCTGATGGACATTTCGTGCATGAGGATCTCAATAAAAGATTAAAAAAAGATAATAACTCACTGAAGGCTCAGAGAGAAAATATCGATTATGAAGTTTTATGTTATTGAAAATCGCCTGTCGATAATATTTTTGTCTTTCGACAATAATGACGACAACGACTTACTTTAGGCGAATGATCGTTCATATCCACTGAAAGGTGTACCTATGATGAAAATAAAAAGATTTATTTTCATCATGTTACAGTTTAATGCCTTTCTTTTTTCAATAAATAAATAATTGGTATGATTTTTGCTTTTAAAGCATCTTTCTCAACCTGCAATGTGATTTAGGAATGCTATGAAATGCTTTGTTGTTGCAGATCCTCAAGTGTGTATCGGCTGTGGAACTTGCATGACCGCTTGCTCTGCTGCGCATAAAGCGCAAGGATTGCAAAGTCATCCTCGTTTAACTGTGATGCGTCAAGGCTCCGCAACGGCGCCTGTGATGTGTCGCCACTGCGAAGATGCCCCTTGTGCCAAAGTCTGCCCTGTTCAAGCGATCACGCATGAACAAGATAAAATTTTATTAAATGAAAACAAATGCGTGGGTTGTACTTTGTGTGCTGTAGCGTGTCCATTTGGTGCGATTGCCTTTGATGGTAGCCGTCCGATAGCTATGGCGAACTCGTACGATACTTTCATTCCATCCTCGGTGCGTTCAAGTAATCCTTCTACGTCCAATCCCGCCCTTTTTGGTCATGATATTTTGGCGTGGGAGCCGGGTGTAAAAAGCATTGCAGTGAAATGTGATTTGTGTGACTTCCGCGAAGAAGGACCAGCGTGTAAGCAGGTGTGCCCAACGGGTGCCATTGTGTTGGTTGAGCAAGATGCGTTAAGCCAAGCGACTGATCAAAAGCGTCAAGAGTCTGCGGACAAAGGTGCAATTATTATGATGGAGCAAGCGTAATGTCTGCGTTAACGGTGTTGGGAATTGCGATTCTCTGTTATCTCGTGGGTATCGTGTTGCCTGTTGTGGGGCAAAAACAAGAAGCGACCTCGGTTTTTGGTGCGGGTGTTTTGGGCATCGCCGGTGGGGTTTTGGGTGTGATTGCGTCTGGTATGGTGTTGCTGTCGGGCGAAACCATTACGGCACAATTACCGATACCGGCTTTCTTTCCTGATTGTTTGATTCGCTTTGGGGCATTATCCGGCTTTATGGTGTTGGTCATTTCAATTGTCGCGATTGCGTGTTCGATTTACAGTTTATCGTACATGCGCGAGTACCTTGGCAAAAATGCCCATCGTATTACGGCGTTAATGAATGGCTTTATTCCTGCCATGTTAGCTTTGGTGGTTTCTGATAACGGTTTCTATTTTGTTGTATTACTGGAAGTGATTTCGTTGACGTCGTACTTTTTAGTGCGCAGTGACGATACCGATACTTCCCGTAAAGCAGCAAATCAATATTTGATGCTATCAAGCATTGGATCGGTATTGGTGATGTTGGCGTTTGCGATTTTTTATGTCCACGCTGACAGTTTGAATTTTTCGGCTTTTCATCAAGCGGATTTAACGAATTTCCAAGCGTCGATCATCTTCCTATTGGCTTTCGTTGGTTTTGGCTTCAAAGCGGGTGTGATTGTATTACACCGTTGGTTGCCAACGGCTGAGCCTGTTGCGCCTTCTCATGCTTCGGCAATGATGTCGGGCGTGATGGTGAAAAT
>CAMQZF010000250.1 GCA_947039525.1 uncultured Photobacterium sp.
GATACTTTGTAGATGTACGCCTCCTCCTTAGAGCAAAATAATCACGTCTCAGCATTATCAAAAAAAGACATCGTCATGAATGGACTCGCCCTCGCGTTTCCTATGTTCTGTCTTGCCATTGGCAAAGGCTACGATATATTTTCTTTTTTATTATATATTGCTGCACTAATAGGGTTAATTGGCATAAAAAAAACCCCTTGGACTCGTGACATAAAATTACTGTGTGGCTGTTTTGCACTGTATTTTATTACCTTTGTTTTTTCTCTCATATTTAAAGGTGGAAAAGGATCTTACTTAGATTGGTCGAGCCGATTCATCTACGCCATTCCGGTTTTATGTTTATTGTTACGCTACCCACCTAAATTTAAATATCTACAATGGGGGTTCATAATCGGTGCGATCATTGCGGGCACCGTAGCTCTCATACAAGTATTTCACTTCGGAATGGGACGAGCCTATACCAATACAACCAATGGTTGGTATCTAAAAAACTACATGCCAATTCAATCTGGCGACATGGCGATGACTTTGGGGCTAATTAGCCTGACATTAGGTATTCATCATGCAAAACAACATAAATACACCTATGCAATCATTGCGCTACTAGCCACCGTTATGGGCGTGCTCGGCAGTTTATTGTCAGGATCTCGAGGGGGCTGGGTCTGTGTTCCTTTTGTTTTACTTTATTTAGGCTGGGCAAATCGTCACCATTTAAAGCTAAAAACTTTAGTAATCAGTTTCATGATTTTAGGCATCACAACTGTTGCCATCAGTAAAATTGATCCGGCTGGCATTTACGAACGCGTAGAACAAGCCGTGTCAAACGTACAAGACTATCATCACGGTGATGAGAACACATCTGTCGGGATTCGCTTTGCGTTATGGAAAAGTGCCATTTATACATTTGAAGACAGCCCTATTTTTGGTGCCGGTTATCCAGGACGAGTACTCTCTCGGGAACAGCAAGCCAAAGAAGGTTTATTCCCAGAAAAAATAGGTAAAGAAGGATTTTTTACAGCTCATGCTCATAATCAATATTTAGAGGCATTATCTGTACGTGGGCTTATTGGCTTAGCGGTACTGATGCTTCTATTTCTGGTTCCAGCCTATTTATTCTTATCCAAAAAGAAATCAGCTTTTTCAGAAGTGATGGCTTTAGATCAATGTGGCATGACGCTCATCATTTCCGTCATGGGTTATGGACTAACACAAGCATTCTTCAATATGAACTCCGGTGTGGTTTTTTACAGCATTATGATGGTGATCATATTCAGTGCTCAATACCCGTTAAAAGAACATAAATAAAAACAATAAAAACACAGTCAAAAAACAAAATATCGACTGTGTTTTTATTGAAAATACCAACAACGAAATCACTTACCCAGATTTATCCCTCATAAGTTATGGTAAGATTTGTCTCTTAATCGATTGTAAAAAGACGATATCCTTTTATGAAAGTGTTGATCATCAGTCCATCTTGGGTGGGTGACATGGTTATGTCACAAAGCCTGTATCGCAGCATTAAACACCATCACCCAGACGCACAAATTGATGTCATGGCTCCTGACTGGTGTCGACCATTACTCAATCGAATGCCTGAAGTCAGTAACATACTCAGTATGCCACTTGGTCATGGTGTGATTAACATTTCAGGACGCCGTAAGCTAGGCGTGGCTTTACGTGCTCAACATTATGATCAAGCGATTGTCCTACCTGGATCCCTAAAATCAGCATTAGTGCCTTGGTTTGCAAATATTCCAAGTCGTACTGGCTGGTTAGGAGAAATGCGCTATGGGCTATTAAATGACCATCGAAAACTTGATAAACAAGCCTTTCCTTTAATGGTTGATCGGTATCGTGCTTTAGGTTTTAATGCTCATAATGCACTGGAGTCTCAAAATATTCCAGAACCTCGATTATTACCAAAACTGTCCATCGATCATGCGCAGCAACAACATGCCTACGATACATTAGACTTACCTCAAGATCGCCCAACCTTAATTCTCTGCCCTGGCGCTGAATTTGGTCCAGCCAAACGTTGGCCGCATTATCATTATGCCGAACTCAGTGAAAAAATGATCGAGCAAGGGTGGCAAGTGTGGATTTTAGGATCCGCCAAAGATCAAGAAATTAGTGAATCCATTGTTTCCGCTTTATCCGAAAAGTCACAAACCTACTGCTATAATTTAGCGGGGAAAACACAGCTGGAACAAGCGATTGATCTCATGGCAGGCTGTCAAGCCGTTGTATCAAACGACTCCGGATTAATGCACATTGCCGCCGCTGTTGATGTCCCATTAGTTGCGCTCTATGGGCCAACGAGCCCACAATTCACACCACCATTGAGCGATAAAGCTAAAGTCATCCGGTTAATTGATGGTTTTATAAAAATCCGCAAAGGCGATGCAGAGCAAGGCTATCATCAAAGCTTAATCGACATCACGCCAGAACTTGTCCATACCACTTTAAATGAACTCATTTGCCCATGAAGGTCTTAATTGTCAAAACATCGTCGATGGGCGATGTCATTCACACCCTACCCGCATTAACTGACGCCATCCGCGCCATTCCAAATATTCAATTTGACTGGGTAGTGGAAGAAGGATTTGCACAAATTCCAACTTGGCACCCAGCTGTAGGTCAAGTCATTCCGGTTGCATTACGCCGTTGGAAAAAAAACCTTCGCTCAACACTGAAAAATCGGGAATGGCAGAACTTTAAAAATAAATTGGCTCAATCTCATTATCATTGTGTCATAGATGCACAAGGCTTGATCAAAAGTGGCTTATTAACACGTATTCCACAAGGTGCACGACATGGTTACGACCGCCATTCAATCAAAGAGCCCATAGCCAGTTATTGCTATCAATACAAACACGCCGTTTCTAAAGAACAGCACGCCGTTGAGCGCATACGTCAGTTATTTTCCAAAGCACTGGGCTATGATCTTCCTAATCAGATCGGTGATTATGGGATTGCCTCTCACTTCTTAAATGTCACTGAGACGAACAAAACAGAAGCCCCCTATTTGATGTTTCTGCATGCCACAACACGTGACAACAAACATTGGCCAGAAGATCATTGGCGAAGCCTTATTGAAAAAATGGCACCCATGACCATCAAGTTACCGTGGGGAGCCCCTCACGAATACGAAAGAGCCCAACGACTGGCAGCAGGCTTTTCCCATGTAGAGGTACTACCAAAACTGTCATTAGCAGAAGTGGCAGAACAATTGGCTCACGCACAAGCCATTGTCTCAGTAGATACTGGACTCAGCCATTTAGCAGCAGCTTTAAATCGTCCAAACTTAACCTTGTATGGTCCAACGGATCCAGGATTAATTGGCGGCTATGGAAAAAACCAGCATTATCTAATGGCAAGCAGCCACCAATCAAAAGATATGGCGACATTAACTCCTGAAGAAGTACAAGAGCAGCTCTTAGCGCTACTGACAAAAACAACGCAAGGATCAGAACAATGATCG
>CAMQZF010000251.1 GCA_947039525.1 uncultured Photobacterium sp.
ACCACTTTTTCCTTCTAAATCATGAATAATTTGAAAATGTACATGAGGTGCCCATTGCCCATTTTCATGGCGATCGCCGACCTGTGCAAACGTTTCACCTTGAGGAATGCGTTGACCTACGGAGTTCTGATTTAATGATGATGAAGATAAGTGTCCATAAAGAGTATAGAAGACACCATCAGAGTAATCGTGTTGCAGGATAATCGTTGGGCCATAATTTCCTGCTCCTTGATTGTTCGCCATGCTATGAATGATACCATCGATGGGTGCTTGAATTTCAGTACCCGCTGGCACACCAAGATCAACGCCAATATGTAAATTACGCAGTGGCTCTGTGGTGAAATGTTCGGTTTCTTCATAAATGAAACGTTCTTCATTGTATTGTCCCCAAGATACTTCAGCTTTATTTTCAATCATTAATTTTTTCAGTACATCATCAAAGATTTCACCTTGGTTTATACGCTGCCAAATCTCGCTATGATGGGTTAAATTAACCATGAATATGGGTTTTTCTTGCCAACCATGACTCAGAATTGGCATAACATGTAAGGCTTGTAAAGCTCGTTCAAAGGGGGTCATTGTTTACTACACTCTTATTTTTTGTTTTAGGTAGAATGATTAGAACGAAACACAAACAAACACTGGCAACCAACATAGGCAAAATTAAACTAATATTGGCAAATACGGCTGTCAGATACCCACTGAGTGTCCATGCTAATCCCACTAATGCGCTAGCTAATGCCATCGCTGTGCCTTGATCTTGTTCGCTGGCATTTTCAGATACGCGAGAAATGTAAAAAGGAAACGCGATTGCCATGACGATAGCAACAGGAATCATCGCCAGAGATTGGGTTAATAATGTCGGGGCGATGGCTAATAAAATCATGCCAATAACACCAATAATGAAGGTAGCAGTTAAACATTGTGATAATGAAAAACGTTTTAACAGTAGATTCGGTAAACTGAGTAATGCAATGATCATAATCAGACCAATCGCCATCATATAACCTTGATAATATTGACTGGTAACAGAAACATGCCATTTCTCTGGAAGGAGAAAGGATAAATTTTGAAAATACAGGCTCCAGCTAAATTGAGAAAGAAAGACAATAATTAAAGATGGTAATAAACCGGAGGAACTGCGTTTAATCGGATCCAATAATGCCCAAGATTGATGTTCGTAGTGTGTTGTATGTTGCAGCTCTTGACGGCGAACCAGTATTAATAACAATAAGAAATTCAGAGCGGCTAATAATAGGCAGGTATAAAAAGGAGCACTTGGACCATACAGGGCGAGTACCTTACTGCCGAGTGCTGGACCAAAAGACATCGCTGCGGTCATCACGACGGCGACAAGACTCATTAATGTTGCTTTACGACGTCCAGTGCTCATTTCGGCTAAAGCGGCTTGTGCAATAGGCTGGCTGGAAGAGCCGATGCTATTTAATACGTTTCCGACAAACAAGAGCGCTATTGATCCAATGCCAATGGCTGTGATTGGAAGAAAGAAGCCAATACCAGCAATAACCAGTGCGCCCAGCATAAAGTGTTTTCGCCCATAAATGTCAGAAAATCGAGCAATGAGCGGCGTAAAAAACATAGAAATAAAAGGGGCGAGTGACATCACGATACCAAACCACTCTCGACGCGTGCTAAGTGGCATATCGGTTTGTACTAGAGTGTGATTTGCTCCCATAAATAGATCGACATACGCGGGAATCGTAATAAAAAAGCCTGCGGAGCCTAAAAATATGACACTGTAAAGAACGAGCAATGTTGTGCTTTTTATTGGGGTAAATCGAATAGTGCTTGAGTTTGACATAAAATGTCTTCAAAAAAGACATATTCTAATTTTAAAAGATATGGATGCAAGTTTTTCATCGGTTAGAGAATGAATTTTTTCACTGTTAATGCAGAGTATTCCAAGGAGAGGATCCATGAATCGCGTTATTTTTAGCCTAAAAGGTGGCGTAGGCAAAAGCAGTATTACGTGTAATTTGGCCGCCATCAGTGCTCAACAAGGGCATAAAACGGTGGTGATTGATTTGGATAGTCAGGGCAGTGCAAGCCATTACTTAGGCTATCAACCTAATAACTTTGATCCTATCAAAGATACCATTGCGGATGTTTTTACTCAAAGAGGAGGATGGTTCACTCCCATGCGTTCTGCCATTGAGTTTGTTCGAGAAAGTTCAATTCCTAATTTATATTATATTCCATCAAGTCATTGTCTTGATGAACTGGCCTTAGATTTAGAACGTCGAAATAAGAAGAGAAAGTTAAAAGAGGTGTTTGCCCAACTATCAGAGCATTTTGATCGTATTTATGTTGATACTGCACCTTCAATGAATTTTTATACGCAAGCCGCTTTAATTGGGGCTGATCGTGTACTCGTTCCGTTTGATTGTGATGCGTTTTCGTTACATGGATTGGATGCGGTTTTAACGAATGTAGCAACCGTTCAAAGAGATCATAATGCCACATTACAATTTGATGGTGTGATTGTGAATCAGTTTACAGGGCAGGCAAAGCATCCATCGTATCTTATTGATCAGCTTATCTCTCGTTCAATTCCTGTTTTTGATGCGTATTTGCCAACATCGATCAAAATGAAAGAATCACATTATCAACAAAAGCCAATAGTCGAGGCATTTCCACATCATGTGTTAACAAAAGCGTTTGAAAGTTTGTATCAAGAAGTTGAAAGAAAATAAGTAGTTAGAATGGAAGTTATTGAGATAAAACAACACAACGCCAGCAAACGCTGGCGTTATTGTTAAATGAAGCGAATTTTTACTGCTTGCAGCTTTGATGATGAATCATCCATCACAAATTCAACCATGTTACCCGATACGGGTTTTTGCTGTTTTGAAACTTGAGTGGCATGAAATTGAATATCACCGCCTAAATCACAAGTAATTAAGCCTATGTTGTTGTGTGGATTAAAGCTACGAATAATGCCTGTTTGTGAGGTCATCATAATTTTTCCTTATGCCCAAATCATGCCTTATATGGATATTGATTTGTGGCTATCAATGTAAGTACGAACCTGTGTTTTTCACAGTATGATTACGTAACTCGATTGACCTTTTCTTCACCAACGAACGCTCACCTAACGTCAGTTGTTTTTCATTGTGACTCTTTCACCCTAAGAGGCAATGGAAGATCGCAGAATAAATCTGAGGTGCTTTTTAGAATCAATCGTGGCGGGACTGACATAAAAAGTGATTTATCTATTTTATTTAGGTCTTTGGGTTACAGACCGAGCCATAATAAACAACCTATTTAAAGTGTCAATTACTTATTTATATATTTGTCATTAAACAAAAGGTGTCTACTCTGCAAAAAGCAGCCATCTTGTCAGAATTATTTGCATCGTCTTCCCAACCTCGTTTGGAGACCCCTGGTCACGTTGGACCCCTGGTCCCGTTGGACCCCTGGTCATGTTGGACCCCTGGTCATGT
>CAMQZF010000252.1 GCA_947039525.1 uncultured Photobacterium sp.
GAACATCGGAAACGCGAGAGCGAGTCCATTCATGGCAATGTCTTTTTTTGATAACGCTGAGACGTGATTATTTTGCTCTAAGGAGGAGGCGTACATCTACAAAGTATCCTAGTAAGGGGAGGATTCGCCTTCGGGGCGAGTCTTTAATAAACGTAAAATCCACATGTATTGTTCAGGATGTTGAGTCACATAGTCCTCAATACATTGGTTCATTGCTCTAGCATCTTGTTCTTCGGTTTCTAATGGGAAGGGATCAAGAGGTGCTTGAATATCAATTTCATATTGCCCGGTTTCTGTGTTGTACATAGCCAGTAGAGGCACAATTTTTGCTCGGCAAAGTTTGGATAATCGCCCTAGCCCTGAAATGGTGGCTTTTTGAGTCGCAAAAAAATCAACAAATACGCTGTGCTCGGGACCCAAATCTTCATCGGGTAGGTAGTAGCCTAGGTAACCGTCTTTAATGGAACGAATAAACGGCTTGATACCACCACTTCTTTCATAGACTCGTCCACCATATTGCACCCGCTGACGATGCATTAACCAATCGTACAAGGCGTTGTGTTGCTTTTTTGCCATGGCTGACACGGGTAGGCCGCGAGAGGCAAGCAATACCGCTGGGATATCGATGGCCCATGTGTGTGGTACCAATAGAATCGCACTCTGTCCTTGTTCTTTTAACGTTTGTAGATGGTGTTCACCGCGAATAACGGTGTTATTTTCCAACCATTGTTTTGAACGTATTGATAAAGAAGCAAACCCTAATAAGAAGGTGCCAGCCGTAATGTATTGCTGCAATAAAATGGCTTCGCGCTCTGCTTCTGTTTTTTCCGGGAAGCATAAGTTTAAGTTGATTTTAGCTCGTTGATTTGCACCACGTTTTAATGTAATGAGGCGTTTCGCAATAAAGGTGGCGATACCACGGCGAGCGTTGTTTGGCAGAAAGGAAAGTAGGACACCTAAAAAAATGGTAAGCCAAGACCCCCAGTAACGGGGGTGCAGGAATGACCATGAAAATTTTGGGTTATGCGCTTTGCTGTCAAAATGATCGATCATTATTATCTCTTATTGGTTCAGGAGAGACATGTATTCAGCAACCCCTTGGGCGACTGTTTTGAAGGTTGCGGTGTAGCCAACTTGACGCAGTTGCGTTAGATCCGCTTGCGTATAAGCTTGGTAACGACCTTTTAAATGTTCAGGAAAGGGAACGGTTTCAACGGTGCCTTTACCATGGAAAGCCATGACGGCGTCGGCAACGGCTTGGAACGATTCTGCGTTACCAGTACCACAGTTGAAAATGCCTGAAATGCCTTTATCTAAGAACCACAGGTTCATATCGCAGACATCACCCACATAAATAAAATCACGTTTGAACGTGTCAGAACCAGCAAACAGTTTTAGGTTTTCACCGGCATGAATTTGAGTATTTAGGTGGAATGCAACAGAGGACATGCTGCCTTTGTGTTGCTCACGTGGGCCGTAGACATTGAAATAACGGAAACCCGTTACTTGCGATAGCGTTTTACCTTGTGCTGCACTCTCTTCCCATAGGCGGCGAACGTAATTATCAAACAATTGTTTTGAATAGCCGTAAACGTTTAGTGCCCCTTCATAGGCTTTGTCTTCGATAAAATCGTGGTCTCGACCACCATAGGTTGCCGCAGATGAGGCGTATAAGAACGGAATCTGACGATCTAAACAGTAATGCAATAGGGTTTTTGAATATTCGTAGTTATTGCGCATCATGTATTTGCCATCCCACTCGGTGGTGGCAGAACATGCGCCTTCATGGAAGATGGCTTCGATTGAACCAAAGTCATGACCTTCAGTGATTAAAGCCAAAAAGTCATCTTTGTCCATGTAGTCCGCAATTTCTAAATCAACAATATTAAGAAATTGGGTACCGTCAGTCAGATCATCGACAATGAGAATGTCAGTACGACCTTGATCGTTTAAGCATTTTACGATGTTGCTGCCGATCATTCCGGCGCCACCAGTTACTATGATCATGTTATTTCCCATTTAAATCAGTTGGTTGAATTAAGTTTTTTATTTTTGCATATCACTGTTGTCGTTGATATTTGCGTTCGTATACTCATTGGTGAGGATGTTGCTGTACGATAATACACGACGTAATCGGCATGATAATCATGATATGAGAAACGTGAATTTAGTCTGATGTTTCACCTGCTGGCGATGTGTGTCTCAATGACCTTTTGTCATTTGTATTATCGTTATTAAAATTTGGAGGAGATTATACACGGTATTTTTTAGGAAATATGTTCAAGATTTGATATTGAATTGGTCGTTTATTCTGAAATAAAAGGAGAATTAAGGCGGATGAATTCCATTCTTTGAATGTTTGTTTTGCTGCTTAATGAACGAATCATTATTTGGATATTAATGGATTACAGATAAGTGATTGAATCAGCGTCCAATCAGGTTCTATCGAGTATCAATGAAGTATGCTTCGGAGTTTTTATTAGGATTGTAGCCAAAGATTTGGATTAACTGGAACCCCTTTTCGACGAATTTCAAAATATAAGCTTGTATTCGTTTGTCCACCGCTATTGCCTGCTTGAGCAATAGGATCATTAGCATTAACTCGCTCACCCACTTTTTTTAGTAAGGCTTGGTTATAACCATAAAAGCTCATGTCACCATGCCCGTGATCAAGAACAAGCAATAAACCATAACCTCTAAGCCAATCAGCAAACACCACTTTTCCTGAAGCAATGGCTTTGATGTTTTGTCCTGACTTTTGTTTAATGACTATCCCTTTCCAGCGTAACTCTCCTTCTAATGGCTCATTATAATCGTGGCGTAAACTGCCCGAACTTGGCCATGGTAATTTTCCTTTTTGTTTGGATAACCCAAATAAAGGGCGTGTTGCATTTTGTTTTTGACGTTGTGATTGTGCTTTTTTGGCTTCGGCTTTTAAACGTGCCTGTTGTACGGCAATTTTTTGTTGGCGTTCTTGTTCTTGTTGTTTGAGTTGTGTGATTTTTTGTTGTTGCGTTTTTATCTGCGATTGTAAGTTATTGAGAGTGTTTTTTCGTTGACGTTGTGCGTTGAGAAGAGCGGTTTGTTCTGTTTTTAATGTCGTGACTTTTTGACGATAAGCTTGTTCTTCTTGTTCTAATTGTTGTTGTTTTTGCTGTTGAGTTAACTGTGTTTTTTTAATCGTCTGTAGAGTGTTTGTTTGTGCTTGCTGAATTTTCTGAGCGTACACGTTTAAGCGTGCTGTTATTTCAGGTTGATGATCATTTAATAAGATCATACTGGTGCGTGGCGGCGTGTGATGGCGATAATGTAAATTAATCAATGCCGCTAATTGTTGTTGTTGTTTTGCTTCTTGATGTTTCAGCTTGATTTGTTGTTGCTGTAATTGCTGGATGTGTTTTTGATGTGTTTTTTGTT
>CAMQZF010000253.1 GCA_947039525.1 uncultured Photobacterium sp.
CTCATCAAAACACAGCACACGCATCTCGGAAGATAATTGATGAACAACAATGACCAGTGGATCCACTTTATCTCGATGAAAATGCATTTGTTCATGAACATGATTCATAAAACGATAAAAATGAAAGCGCCCTTTTCTCTCAATAGGCAGTAAATCATAAAAGAGATCCATTAAATGTGTTTTACCCCGCCCGACCCCTCCAACAAGATACAACCCTTTTATTGATGTTCTCTCAGAATCTAATTGCCATTTTTTCTTTAAACGATCCAACAATGGATATCGGCTCTTAGGTAATGGTGTCATCAATATTTGATATAACTGTTCTAGGTGTTCGATTGCGACTTGTTGTGCTGGATCACTAATCCACTTTTGACGGTCAACTTCTTGCTGATATTTTTGTTTAGGGGTCATGATTCTGTACATCCTATTACTTCCTCAGAAGACAAAGAGTACCATGCTCCAAATAAGGGATGTATAGTAAAAGAAGCCACAAATTTGTTAGAAAGTCGATGCTTAGCACCATATTCAGCACTCACTTTGTAGTACTGATATTTGTCATAAAAAGGAATATCTATGTATTGGATTTATGGAACATTGATCTTCATCGTTGGTGCCATCGTAGGGGCCTTCGTATCGAAACTCGGTCAATCAAATCACAAACAACAAAAGAACATAAAAAAAGAACTCGAAAAAACACAGTATGAATTGGAACAATCTCGCCAAGAACTGGTCGATCATTTTGCTCAAAGTGCTGATCTACTCGATCATATTGCCAAAGACTACGGAAAACTCTACGAACACATGGCAAAAACCAGTAAAGAATTGATGCCAAATGTCCCCGCTCAAGATAATCCTTTTACGCAAAAAGTCAGTCAATTAGAAGCGGTAAGATCAGATAACGACACACAAGGTCAACCTCTTGATTACGCGAATGGCGCAACAGGCTTATTCAGTGACAAAAAAGAGAGGGAACCTGAGTCGAAAGCTGGCTAAGTCATTAAAATGTGAAGAAGTTAACACATTAATGATAAGGACTTGAACTACACTCCGATTCTCATGTCATCTGTATATGACTTATAGAATCGGAGTTTATCTATGAATAAAAAATCACGACTATTATTAAGTGGGTTAGCGCTTAGTATTGGTTTTTCGATGACATCAGCTCCCGCATTGGCCGCACTACCCTCTTCTGTGAATTCACAAACTTTGCCAAGCCTTGCCCCTATGCTGGAAAAAATCACCCCTGCTGTTGTTAGCATTTCGGTTGAGGGAACTCATACTTCGAAAAATCAGATTCCAGACAGTTTCCAATTTTTCTTTGGTCCTAACTTCCCATCAGAACAAACACGCGAACAGCCTTTCCGTGGATTAGGTTCTGGCGTCATTATTGACGCAAAAAAAGGCTATATTGTGACAAATAATCATGTCGTTAATGGTGCTGACACGATTTTAATCCAATTAGATGACGGTCGAGAACTGAAAGCCGAATTGATTGGTAGCGATAAAATGTCTGATATTGCTCTACTAAAATTAGAAAAAGCCGACAATTTAAAAGCCATTCAATTAACCGACTCCGACAAATTACGTGTCGGAGATTTTGCTGTTGCTGTTGGTAACCCATTTGGTTTAGGCCAAACCGTCACTTCCGGCATTGTTTCAGCACTTGGTCGCAGTGGCTTAAATGTGGAAAACTTAGAAAACTTCATTCAAACGGATGCTGCCATTAATAGTGGTAACTCTGGCGGTGCTTTAGTCAACCTAAATGGGGAACTGATCGGCATCAACACCGCAATTCTTGGTCCTAATGGCGGTAATGTCGGCATTGGATTTGCCATTCCAGCTAACATGGTAAAAAGTCTCACAGACCAAATTATTGAGTTTGGTGAAGTCAAACGAGGTGTTCTTGGTGTACAAGGTGGTGAATTAACTTCTGAACTAGCCGATGCCTTTGGTTACACAACGAATCATGGCGCATTTGTTAACCAAGTTATGCCAGACTCCGCTGCTGCCGCCGCTAACTTAAAAGCGGGTGACATTATTGTTTCTGTTAATGGAAAACCGATCCAAAGTTTTGGGGAACTTCGCGCTAAAATTGCGACCTTAGGTGCCGGAAAAGTAGTAGCACTCGGTATCATTCGAGACGGAAAGGATTACTCAAAAAAAGTAACCTTAAAATCTGCAAATGAGACAAAAACACAAGAAGAAACCCTACACAAAGGATTAAAAGGCGCAGAACTTGCCAATTCAAATACCAATGGCATAAAAGGCATTCAAGTTATCAATGTTAAAAAACAATCGCCAGCAGCACGATACGGATTACAAACTGATGACATCCTATTAGGCATTAACCGTCAACGTGTCAGCAATCTTGGCGATCTTCGAAAAATATTAGATTCGAATCCCACACTATTAGCCTTAGAAATTAAACGAGACAATCAAATTTTATATTTAATCATTCGTTAACCATAAAAAATGTAATACGGACTTTCAAACGAAAGTCCGTGTTCTAACAAAGAAATTGTGATGCAAAGCGTAACACACCTATTGAGAGTGAAAACTTGAAGATGATACCCTGCTCACTCTAAGGTATAAGGACATTGAGTATGCTAGCATTACTGGGACGAGCAACCTTATCCGGCATAATAATCGCCATTATCGTCTTGTTTCTTTACCCTGAATTACGCGGACAGCCTTTAGCAATCAATGACCCGATCCACAACACTGATGCGCCACTGTCTCTCAACTACGCCATTCGCTCTGCCTCTCCCGCTGTCGTCAACATTTACAATCGCCGATATAATGACAAAGCACAATTGCAACTCAATACACAAAGTCTTGGATCGGGTGTCATCATGAGCAATAAAGGCTACATCATGACGAACTACCACGTTGTAGCACAAGCAGATCAAGTTATCGTGGCATTACAAGATGGGCAAATATTTACCGCTCAACTCATTGGTAAGGATCAACGTACCGATTTAGCCGTACTTAAAATTCAAGCCGACAACTTACCGGTTATCCCACAAAATCCAAGTTACACACCCACTCTTGGTGATATTGTGCTCGCCATTGGCAATCCCTATAATCTTGGGCAAACCACAACATTCGGCATTATTTCAGCAACAGGTCGCTCAGGCATTAGTTTCTATGGGCGACAAGATTTTTTGCAAACCGATGCGGCAATTAACGATGGTAATTCAGGTGGAGCGTTAGTCAACACACTCGGTGAACTTGTCGGCATTAATACTGCCTCCTTTCAACAAGCGACAGATATTGCGACTGATGGCATCTCTTTTGCCATACCTTATCAACTTGCTCGTACCATTATGGAGCGCATTATTGCCGATGGGCGCGTAATCCGAGGTTATATTGGCATTGATGGACGAGAAATTAATCCCATCATGGCCAGACTGTA
>CAMQZF010000254.1 GCA_947039525.1 uncultured Photobacterium sp.
GAGGTAAACGGATTTGCAATCCGCTGCATGGCCACTCTGCCAACACGCCATTTTTACTAAAATAGATGGTGCCCCGGGCCGGACTTGAACCGGCACAGCGCGAACGCCGAGGGATTTTAAATCCCTTGTGTCTACCAATTCCACCACCAGGGCACGCAATTTCTTGCGATGGGTAAGACACCATCTGTGAATACCGCCATTCGGCCATATTCTTTAATTTGGAGCGACACACGAGGTTCGAACTCGTGACCTCAACCTTGGCAAGGTTGCGCTCTACCAGCTGAGCTAGTGTCGCATCACATTTCCATCTCAATCGATGGAGGCGCGTCCCGGAGTCGAACCGAGGTAAACGGATTTGCAATCCGCTGCATGGCCACTCTGCCAACACGCCGCATTTGTATTCCGTAAGGTCTTTCCTCTGCGGTACGGGAACGTAATTTACTGATTTTAAAAAATGAGTCAATCAAAAAAAGTGGTTTTTTTGTCATTTGGATAGAAAGAGACTGAATCAAACAAAAATCAGACAATTAATGATGATAAAAAAAACAATTTAGAACAATGACAATAACAGCTGGTTATTATTCCAACAGTTTCCATTTTGATGACGCCGCTTTAAAATCATCATACGTAAAGCGATTCAACAAAATCATCTCATCTTTTTGTGTTCGGCAATAAATATCTGGCATTCTTAGCCCATTAAACCAATTCAACTTCACCATGGTATAACCACCGCTATCTTGAATGTGAAGTTTTTGTCCGATGAATAAAGGTTCATCAAACCGAGATTCACAAAATTGATCATCAGCTAAACAAGAACAGCTGCCAATCACATACTCATATTTCCCTTCTACCATTGATTCTTTAATCGTCGCAGGTTCGTTATAAATTAAGGTGTCTAATCGATGTGCTTCTGTCGCGCTATCCACAATGGCTGTTTTCTTACCATTATCAACAATGTCCACCACACTCACGACAAGATCGGTGGTTTGCGTGACAATCGCCTCTCCTGGCTCTAGATACACTTGAACTTGATAACGTTCAGAAAATTCTTTTAGTCCTTTAGCCAAAAGAGCGACATCATAATCAGACCAGGTAAAAAGCACTCCGCCACCCAAGCTGACCCAATCAACTTGATTTAAATACGCACCAAACTCTGATGATAAACGACCCAGTTGATGAACAAAGTCAACGGCACTTTTATTTTCACAATTCATGTGAAACATAATGCCGTCTATTTCATTGAAAAGATTCAGTGTTAATTTTGTTGCAGGAACACCCAAACGAGAAAATGCACGGGCAGGATTAGCAAGATCTTGTCCTGCATAACTAAATCCAGGATTAATTCTCAAACCGATTTTTGTCTTATCTTGAGCTAAATGAGCATAAGCCTGATATTGAGAAAGAGAATTAAAAATGAGTTTATCGCATATGTTACTTATCGATCGAACGTCAGACTCACTGAACCCCACGCTATAAGCGTGCGTTTCACCACCAAAAGTTTCATGCCCTAAACACACTTCAAAAGGGCCACTGCTCGTTGTGCCATCTAAATAAGGGGATATTCGATCAAACACTCCCCAAGTTGAAAAGCATTTCAATGCAAGAACTAACTTAACGCCAGAAGCTTCCTTTAGCTGCTTAGCTATTTTTAAATTCCGTAATAATTTTTGCTCATCAATCATAAAATAAGGTGTGGTTATCGATTGAGTCATCACGTTACCCTTAATTCAAGTCAATGATATTTGGCTGTCCAACAGGCAATTCAATGCAATGCCAGTCCAAACCAACAGTAGGCATCATTTCTAAAAAAGGGTCTGGATTTAATTGTTCAATATTAAACACCCCCTGACCCCTCCATTGCCCATGAAAATACATCAAAGTAGCGGTAATCGCTGGAACTCCTGTCGTATAAGCAATGGCTTGATGCTCAACATCATCATAGGCCACTTCATGATCGGCATTATTATAAAGCAAAAAACTACGAGCTTTTCCCTCTTTCGTACCCTGAACCCAAGTAGCAATACAGGTTTTCCCCGTATATCCCTCCGCTAATGAGGTCGGATCAGGCAATAACGCTTTCAATACTTTTAAAGGTTCCACCAAACGCCCATCTTCCAACTTCACTGAATTCACACTCAGTAATCCAATATCTCGGAAACAATTAAAGTACGTTAAATATTGATCACTAAATCCCATCCAAAACTCAATGCGCTTAGCTGGAATAAACTCCTTTAAAGAACGAACTTCATCGTGTGCCATAGAATACACTTGATGCTGTCCAACCAAAGGGAAATCAAACATCAGTGAGCGAGTATGACAAGGCACTTGTTGCCATTGATTATTTTCCCAATAAAAGGAGTCGCCTTGTATTTCCAACATGTTCGTTTCGGGATCAAAATTAGTTGCAAATTTTTTCCCGTGATCGCCTGCATTCACATCCATAACGTCAATGCTGTCTATTTCATCAAACAAGTGTTTAGTCGCATAGGCAGCAAAAACACTCACAACACCAGGATCAAATCCGGCCCCAAGAATCCCTGTTATGCCAGCCTCAGAAAACTTTTCTCGAAATGCCCATTGAGGATCGTACGCATTAGGAACCTGCTGCCCTTCACTGCACAAATCGGTCGCAACAGAAGTATCCAAATAAGACGTTTTAGTTTGATAACAGGCTTCCATGATTGCGATGTTAATCCAAGGAGGGCCAGCATTAATCACTAAATCAGGTTGAATCTCACGGATTAACGCGACAAGTTCAGAAATATTATTCGCATCAACAACTCGTGAACTTAAGTCATAAGAGGCATTTTTTACATTCTGCTTACGATGAATAGAATGAATAATACGGTCACACTTATCTTGAGTGCGTGACGCTAAGGTAATATCACCAAATACATCATTATGTTTCGCCGCTTTATGGGCAATCACCCAACCAACACCACCGGCACCAATTTGTAATAGGGACATGTTTTATTTACTTCCTTGTTTGTATCAAACGCTCAGCAAGCGCCTCTATTGTTTGTAATAATGTGTTTAACTCATCCAAAGTTAAACATGGATTCAATAAGGTTAGCTTTAAACTGACTTGTCCATCAATATAGGTTTCCCCAATTACCGCAATCCCTTCTTTTAATGCCGTTAAGCGTAATTGCTTATTCAATGCATCGTGCTTTCCTTGAGGATCAAGACATCGAAATAAAACAGTCGATAATTGCGGTTCTGCCAGCAAAGCCAAAGAAGACGACTGCTCAACACACTCTGCCACTACCAAAGTTTGGGCTAATAAATGATCGTACATCGCGCCTAACGTTCCTGTACCCACCGTTTTTAACGTCATTAATAATTTCAACGCATCAAATCGTTTTGTCGTCACAATGCTTTTATCAACGAGATTAGGCAAAGGATCGTCTT
>CAMQZF010000255.1 GCA_947039525.1 uncultured Photobacterium sp.
GATCAATGGCGTCAATATTATTGATTTCAATTTCCCCATATCAGAATCTCGTATCATTCCTAAGTTGGAATATTACCTGATCTATCATAAGGAAAGTGACTCTCTTTCTGTTGTCTTTGGCTTTTGCATTGAACCTAGAAAAAAGCATTTATATCTTGTATTTACGTGAAACAAATTATTCGTAATTTAAAAATCAAAAGAGTGGTTTACGGTATGATCATGTATCACTGTTCAGTCAAAACAGTTGGAGGAGCTTCCCACTTTAGTGCAAGATAAATAATGCCAAACATCACAAAACCGATGGTGTTTACTTGAGCTAATACACATCCATTTCTACACTCGATCACCTTTTGCTTTTCTCAGTTTTTGATTATGAAATTCTTTTCTGTTGCTGTACGTCCTACCGTTATGGCGTGTTTATTCAGTGGATCGGCGTTCGCTGTTCCCGTGGATGTCTCACTGGTTATTAAAAATGGTCAAGTATTGACCATGGATGAACACCGTACTTTGATTGAAAATGGGGTGGTGGTGATCAATAACGATAAAATTGTGGCTGTCGGCGATGAAACTTTATTGTCTCGTTATCATGCCGAAAAAACCATTGATGCTGAACAAGGGATTGTGATGCCGGGTATGGTGAATACCCATGGGCATTTGCCTATGATTGCGTTTCGTGGTTTAGGCGAAGAAGGGATTGCAAACCGCTTGTTTGCGTATTTTTTTCCATTAGAAAAAGAAATGTTGTCACGTGATTTGATTTACCAAGCCACGCGTTTAGGTGCGGTGGATTTGGCACAAAGTGGGGTAACCACTTTCACGGTAGTGTACTACCACATGGATGAAATGGCAAAAGCAACCAAAGAGGTGGGCTTGCGGGCGGTGCTGGGCGAGACTGTGATTAAATATCCATCCGTAAGTGCCCCCACTCCTTATGGGGGCATTGAATATGCCATTGATTTTATTAAAGCCTATAAAAATGATCCTTTGATCACTCCAGCTTTTGCTCCGCATGCGGTATATACGGTTGCCCCAGAAAAGTTGCAGCAAATTTCACAATTATCAAAACAATACGATGTGCCAGTGTTGATTCATATTGATGAATTCTCCAATGAAGCGGAGCGCATTGAGGGAAATACAGAGAAACTTTCTCCCATTCAGTGGTTAAAGAAGATTGATGTGTTGGATAAACGCATGGTCTTTGCTCATGGCATTCATTTAACACCTCAAGATTTGCAAGACATTAAAGTAGCAGATGCCAGTGTTGCTTATAATCCAATGGCAAATGCGAAAGGAGCGACAGGGATTGCCCCTGCATGGGAAATGTATCGTCAAGGCATGCGATTAGGCTTAGGAACCGATGGGCCAATGAGCTCTAATCAAGTCGATTTATGGCGGACATTAAGCTATGCCTCAAACATGCAGCGTCTTAAGGAAAACGATCGCACCATTATGATTCCAGAACAAGTCATTGAGTTAGCGACGTTAGGGGGAGCCAGAGTGCTGCATATGGAAGATAAAATTGGTTCGTTAGAATCAGGGAAACTCGCTGATGTGATCATTGTTGAAACCCAGTCTCCCAATATGATGCCTAATTACAATCCGTACGCGACCTTGGTTTATCAAGCGAACCCAAGCAATGTGGTGACGACCATAGTGAATGGCAAAGTGATTATGGAAGATCGCCAATTGCCTCACATTGATGGGAAAGCATTAAGGGAGTCTGTGCGTCAGTTCGAAACGAAAATTGCTGATTTTGCAAAAGAACTCGCGAAGGAGGCGATCATTTCTCCAAGCTTAATGAAATAAATATTATTTTATTAAGATGTCTTGTTTGCCCTGCTTTTTCTAACGAGAAGGTGGGGTTTTTTATGGTCTGTTTTTTGCGTAAATAAGATAAGGAGTGTGGCTAAGGAATAAGGCTGTTGTATGTGGACATTATTTTGTCGGTGGTGGCTTTTCTTTTTTTTATTGGGTTTATTTCCTTTTACCTCTTTAGCTAATGATACGTTTATGGAATTAAAGTTAGGCGGTTGGTCAAAGCACTTTGAACGTCAGGAAGCCCATTTACCGTCATTTAATGAAGTTCATCAAGGCATTGGTCTGGAATATAACTCGAATGATGGATTACGAGAGAATCAATATTGGTTTGTTGGTGCCAGCTATTTAAAAGACAGCTATCGAATGGATGCGTATGGCATTGCAGCTGGGTGGAAAAGGCGTTGGGCTTATCGAGATGTCTTCATTGATATGGGCGTCTTTACGGGAGTACAAAGTCGTAGCCAAGCGATTTCAAAACAAGCAAAGGATCGTTCTTATTATTTTAGCGATATTGATCGAGTTTTAATTCCTGTGGTCGGTACACAATTGAGCTTAGGCTATCAGGGCGTTACGCTTAATTTAGCGCTGATTCCAGTGGTGTATTTGGTTGATGATCATCCGAAATTACAACGTCCGTTATTATTTTTACAATTTGGCATTCATTTGTCTTTTCTCGAACAGATGATGGATTAAAGTATTATTTACTTTTTAAAGAATAAATATTCTATATCCTTAAATGGTATTATCTACAAAGATCAGGCATAGAACAGCCCGACTTTTCTAAGCTATTGGTATTCCACAGAGCCTATAGAAAATGGAGTTTCCTCAGGCTAGTAATGTGATAACCCTCGGTATTACTGATTTCCCACAATGGCAGACCTTAACTATAAAGTTTTGATTGTTAGACTATGATTTTTATACAAGAAACATTACGTGACACCAATTTAATGTGCGACTTTTCACCTGTTAATTTATATTGAACTTATAATTAAAAATATTCATTTTTAATTAATTTTGATTGCACTCTATAATACTTTCATTATTTGATTGCGATGGTGGGTAAAAATGAATATTTGTTATGAGCAAAATAATGCTTTACGTAAGTTTTTTCATCAATATTCACAGTTTGAAGCTGTGATTCGCCATGATATTGAAACTCGATTACCATGCTTGATTTCAGAGAATAGTCATAAATTAAAAAATGCGCGAAAACTGCGGTTTCAAGGACATCGTGTTGACGAATATAAAATCGTATTAGATAAAACGACTCATTGTCGTGTGGCCTATGTTGTTATTGATAATACGATTCACATTATCTTTATTAGTGATCGCATCATTAAAAATATCTTTTGTGACTTGCTAGCGAAAACAAATATTGTTGATTAATCGTCGTATGCTTTAGAGCATTTTTGAAGACAAGACAAGACAAGACAAGACAAGACAAGACAAGACAAGACAAG
>CAMQZF010000256.1 GCA_947039525.1 uncultured Photobacterium sp.
GATGACGAGCCAGAAAATCTTTGGTGAAGGATTTTGATCCTTCCAATTGTGCTGCGGCTTGAGTGGGACCAAAAATGGCTAATCCTTTGGATTGGAAAGCATCAACAACACCTAAAACCAAAGGAATTTCTGGACCGACAATGGTTAACTCAATCGATTCTTGTTGAGCAAAGGCAACCAGTTCAGCCATGTTTTCAACGGCAATATCCACATTACGAACTTTTGGCTCTGTCGATGTGCCTGCGTTACCTGGAGCGACAAAGACATGGCTCACGTTATTCGATTGTGCGACTTTCCATGCTAAAGCGTGTTCACGACCACCACCACCAATAATCAGTACTTTCATGAGGCTTCACCCTTAAATGAAAAAACGCCCAAGAATTTTGAGCGTTTTGTTGTCGAGAAAATTAATGACGGAAATGGCGCATACCAGTAAATATCATCGTCATATTATGCTCATCAGCGGCTTCAATGACTTCATTATCACGCATTGAACCACCGGGTTGAATTACACAGGTAATTCCAGCCTCAGCAGCCGCATCAATTCCATCGCGGAAGGGAAAGAAGGCATCCGATGCCATCACACTACCTGCAACTTCTAAGTTTTCATCAGCGGCTTTAATACCAGCGATTTTCGCGGAATACACTCGGCTCATTTGCCCTGCACCAACACCAATGGTCATATTGCCTTTAGCGTAAACGATGGCATTGGATTTGACGTATTTTGCTACTTTCCAACAAAACAGCGAATCACGTAATTCCTCTTCAGTTGGAGTTCTTTTTGAAACGATTTTCAAATCCATTGGCTCAACCATGCCTTGATCCCGAGTTTGCACCAATAAACCGCCATTAACGCGTTTAAAATCCCAGCCTGTTGTTTTACTGGTCCACTGACCACAACTGAGTACTCGTACGTTGGGTTTGTGCGCGAGAATGTCTTGAGCGTCTTTATCGATACTTGGGGCAATGATAACTTCGACAAATTGACGTTCAATGATAGTTGCCGCTGTTTGGGCGTCTAAAGGACGGTTAAAAGCAATGATGCCGCCAAATGCAGATGTAGGATCCGTTTGGTAGGCGCGCTCATAAGCCTCGAAAATGTTGGATCCAAGGGCAACACCACAGGGATTCGCGTGTTTTACAATCACACAAGTTGGCTCATCGAATTCTTTTACACACTCCAAAGCGGCATCGGTATCGGCAATGTTATTGTAAGAAAGTGCTTTACCTTGAAGTTGTGTTGAGGTAGCAACTGAGGCTTCTTCTGGGTTGTCTTCGACATAAAAAGCGGCCGATTGATGGCTGTTTTCACCGTAACGCATGTCTTGTTTTTTCAAGAACTGTTGGTTGAAGCTGCGTGGGAAGATAGAAGTTTCATCGCCTTCTTTGTTATCACCATAAGAGGGAACGAGTGTGCCAAAGTAGTTAGCAATCATTCCGTCATAAGCGGCAGTATGTTCGAAGGCGGCAATGGCAAGATCAAAGCGAGTGGTGTGCGTTAATGATCCTTGGTTGTAGTCTAACTCAGCGATGACGCGTGAGTAGTCTTGGCTCTTGACCACAATAGCGACATCTTGGTGATTTTTCGCCGCTGATCGCACCATGGTTGGTCCGCCAATATCGATATTTTCAATAGCATCGGCTAGGGTACACGCTGGGTTTGCCACCGTTTGTGCAAAGGGATACAGGTTAACCACGACCATATCGATAGGGGTAATTTGATGTTGTTGCATCACTTCATCGTCTTGTCCACGACGTCCTAAAATACCGCCATGTATCATGGGATGTAATGTTTTCACCCGTCCATCCATCATTTCTGGAAAACCGGTATGATCCGAAACTTCCGTGACAGCAATCTGATGTTCTGCTAAGAGTTTAGCGGTACCGCCAGTGGACAAAATTTCAATGCCACGTTGAGCCAGAGCTTGAGCAAAATCGACTAAACCGGTTTTATCTGACACGCTGATTAAAGCGCGGTGAACAGGACGCGTATTTTCCATTACGATCATCTCTATTTTTGGGTGGGGATAAATGGCAGTGCATCCTTGTCATTCATTGACTCACCACAGCAGATAATGAAGGGTGGCAAAAGCCAGAAACACACTAAGTGGTGGTAAAAAACACTGCCTTTATCGGTAGTTTACATGAATTTACGACGCGCGCAATCGTTTGCGTTTGGTTGAGGTAATAATGTTTTTGATTGGACAGCTAGCAAAAGAATGCCAAGTTAGCAGTGATACGCTGCGATTTTATGAGAAAAATGGCTTATTAGTCCCTTCAGGGCGCAGTGACAGCGGTTATCGGCTGTACGATGAGCACGATCGTCAGAGGGTACGTTTTATTCTCCGTGCAAAAGCGATTGGTTTAAGTCTGGAAGAGATTCGAGAACTGTTGGATATTCGCTTAGAAGCCAGCCAACACAGTTGTGCAGAAGTGAAAGCCATCACACAAGCTAAATTAAATGCAGTTGATGAAAAGATTGCCGAATTACAGCGTATTCGTGTGGCTTTGAAAAAAATCAATGATGCCTGTTGTGGGCATGCCAATGATAAGGCTAGCCACTGTTCCATTTTAGGGGCATTGGGCTCTGAGTACGAGTTGAATGAGGACATCGAACATACTCAATGTTGCAAAAATTGAACGCAAATAAAGGGGATGAAAACCATTAGAGCTCATGACGCGAGTATGATAAGTTCAGTGACATAGGCAGTTATTGAAATAAGGAACATTATGCTTGCTGTAAATGAATATTTTGATGGTCAGGTAAAATCCATTGGTTTCGAAGCACAAGGTCAGCGCACGAGCGTTGGGGTGATGGAAGCGGGGGATTATCGGTTCTCGACAGCGGCGCCTGAACGCATGAAAGTGGTTTCTGGCTCATTGACGGTCAAATTACCCGGCAATGTTGATTGGTTAACTTTTTTCACCGGTGACGACTTTGAAGTACCGGGAGATGCGGCATTTGATGTTCGAGTGACGCAAACCACTGTGTATTTGTGCGATTACCTATAAGGTAAAAGCTGAAAATTTAGCTATGGTGTAATAAAAAAGCCCGATAATATCGGGCTTTTTTGTGTCTCTATATTCTGTTTTTTTAAGCTTAGTTGTCGTATTGATACGCCGTTTCTAATGCCAATCGAATCATATCGTGCAAGGTGGTTTGACGATCTTCGGCACTTAAACCTTCATGAGTAATCACATCATCCGTAACGGTACAGATTGTGAGTGCTTTTG
>CAMQZF010000257.1 GCA_947039525.1 uncultured Photobacterium sp.
TCTACACTATAGCCTACACTCTTTCCCTACACGACGCTCTTCCGATCTGCAATCCCTGGCTCTCGACTAAAAAATGCTGAGCATAATCACCAAACCAAGATGAAACCTGTTCAAATGCGACTTTAAACTCTGGTTTATTTTGCTCATCCAATAGCGCAATCGCCTCACCAAACCGTTGATGAAAGCGTTTAATCATTGTTATATTTTGTGGTGAGGAAAGGATAATATCTGCGTATAAATTAGCATCTTGAGCAAATAAACGCCCAACCATTGCTAATTCTAAACGATAAATCGGTGAACTTAACGACAACAATTGTTCAATACTGGGGTTCTCTTCCGCTAAATGCACGCCATAAACAAAAGAAGTAAAGTGACGCAAGGCTTGAATCAAGGTCATGCCTTGATCGTGTTCCATAGCACTGATTCGATTTAAACGAGCCCCCCAAATTTGTAATTGTTCCAATAACCATTGATACGACTCAGGATGGCGACCGTCACAATAGGCAATCACTTGTTTGGCTAAACTGGCAATATCTGGACCAAACATAGGATGCAATCCTAAAACAGGTCCTGAATGAACCTGCATCATTGCTTGCAATGGGCCTGACTTTACCGAAGTCAAATCCACCAATAGACAATCTAAAGGTAAGTTTGTTAAACGAGCAATCACTGATTCAGTCACATCAATGGGCACAGAAACCACAACCATACCTGCATCAGACAAGATACCATCGGCTTGTTCCCAATCGTTCTCCCCTAACACTTTGACTTGATAACCCGATAATGAAAATAAACGACAAAACACTTTTCCAAGTTGCCCATGCCCACCAATAATAACAATGGACCGCAACTCTGGATTTAAACATTTAAAACCAGAGTCATTTTCACTGGTATAAGACTCACGCATAGTGCGTCGTAAAATATCTTCAATTAAATCAGGGGGCACACCTTGGCTTTCAGCCTCTTCACGACGTGATGCTAACATCGCCGCTTCACGATCTGGAGCGTAAATCGGCACACCATGCACACTTTTTACGTGCCCAACTTCTGCAACCAATGCCAATCTCCGAGCTAATAACGCCACCATCTGGCGATCCACATCGTCAATTTGATCCCGTAACTTACTCAGTTCTGCAACCATGTTTATCATTATCCATATAATTCAACAGTGAATGAAAATCACATATCTATTGAGATTTACTCTACTCTCTCTGTTCATTGTTCGTTGTCGTGAACGATAAACGAGCCTCATCTTTTCGTTACACTCAACGAAATGCATTACTTTCCTACAATTCACATCCACTTAATGAGATGACTCAAATTTTCTCTCGTATTATCCAGTTATAACGAAATTATCAATGCCGACCTCATGCCTGAAATCATACTGATTTCATAATCTTTTACCGCTCAAGAAAAAACGTGTATTGCCATTCATCTAAAATAAGAAATTGTCACTATTATCACAACTTTGATACAGAATGTATTTTGCTCAATACTCTTAGATCAAAGGTAACATTTATAACAAAATGATTACGTTATAGTCACCATACTGAAAAAATCACAGGGAAGAAAGAGAATGGCTTGGTTTTTATTATGCCTTGCAACATTAATTGGCGGCTATGTATTGTATGGGCTTGTAGTTGAAAAAATATTTGGAATTCGGCCAAATCAACAAACACCCGCGTATACACAACAAGATGGTGTCGACTACGTTCCAATGTCGACACCAAAAGTTTACCTGATTCAACTATTAAATATCGCTGGAGTCGGTCCTATTTTTGGTCCAATCATGGGCGCACTGTATGGTCCTGCTGCCATGCTATGGATCGTCTTAGGCTGTATTTTTGCAGGGGGTGTTCACGACTATTTCAGCGGTATGTTATCTATTCGTAATAAAGGAGCTTCAGTTCCAACGATTACAGGCCGTTACCTTGGGAATGGTGCTAAACACTTCATGAATGTCTTTGCCATTATTCTATTACTGCTTGTTGGTGTCGTCTTTGTTTCAGCCCCTGCCGGTATGATCACCAATCTCATTAATGAACAAACCCGTTTTACGATGCCCTTAACGGCAATGATTGTTGTCATCTTTGCCTACTACATCATTGCAACCATTGTTCCTGTCGATAAAATCATTGGTCGTTTTTATCCTTCTTTGGCGCCCTATTAATTTTTATGTCCGTCGGCTTAATTACTGCCATCGGCTTTTCTTCAGGACATCAATTACTTGGTAATTACGAAATGAGTCAAATGTTCACTAATATGAACCCCAATGATTTACCATTATGGCCTGCATTATTCATCACCATTGCTTGTGGTGCTGTATCCGGCTTTCATGCCACACAATCACCACTCATGGCACGTTGTTTGGAAAATGAAAAACATGGACGCTTTGTCTTTTATGGTGCGATGATTGGCGAAGGTATCATTGCGTTGATCTGGTGTGCATTAGCCTTATCGTTCTTCGGTACCGTTGATAATCTGTCCGATGCCGTAGGTCAAGGCGGTCCCGGTAATGTCGTTTACACCGCTTCTTTTGAGTTACTCGGTGTCTTTGGTGGCATCATTGCTTTCTTAGGCGTGGTTATTTTGCCGATCACATCAGGCGATACTGCCTTCCGTTCTAGTCGTTTGATTCTTGCTGAGTATTTCAATATTGAACAAAAGACACTAAAAAATCGTTTATTAATGGCATTACCGCTCTTTATATGCGGTGGAATATTAACTCAGGTTGATTTCGGTATCATTTGGCGTTATTTCGGCTTTGCTAACCAAACAACCGCTGTCATGATGCTGTGGACAGCTTCTGCTTATTTGATCTACAAACAAAAATTTCATTGGATCACGACAGTTCCTGCCCTGTTCATGACCTCTGTTTGTGTCACCTTTATCTTTAATAATAATCAGCTTGGTTTTGGATTGGATATGACGATTTCAACAACCATTGGTGTTTTAAGTGCAATCATTGCATTAATGCTGGTGTGGAAAAAAGCAAAAAGCCTTCATCAAATTCCGACTCCAGAATTGAATTCAGAAGAGCAATCAATCTAAACCCGAAATAAAATCAAGATAATAAAAAGCCCGCCATAAAGGCGGGCTTTTACTAAAACGTCTGACGTTTTGTTCTTACTTAGTACCAAGCTTCTCTTTGATACGAGCAGCTTTACCAGAACGTTCACGTAGGTAGTACAACTTGGCACGACGTACTGCACCACGACGTTTAACAGTA
>CAMQZF010000258.1 GCA_947039525.1 uncultured Photobacterium sp.
TTCCCGAGCACATTTTATCCGATACGCTGCATGATGAGTTATGGGAATTAGGACTGCGTTGGGCAAGTCATGCGATTGAGTTGGGTCCCGGTTTAGCAACACTCAATTACCTTGCAACAACTTGCCGCAAAGAACAATGTTTAGACGTAGAACTGACCGAAAAACAACAAGGCTATAAAGAATTGGGAGAGTTGCTCACCGATTTGCAAGAAACCGGATTAGCCACGTATCACGATGGTAAATTAACCTTCAAACACGAAGAGGCGCGTCGTTTCGCCAATGGCGAATGGTTGGAAAGTTTGGTGCATTGTACCGTTCAAGCGATACAAGAAACCCTACCAACGATTCAAGATCATTCTTTGGGTGTTCAAGTATATCGAAAAATTGGTGAGCGTGAAGTTCGTAATGAATTAGACGTTGCTGTAGTGGCTAATAATAAATTGCACATTATCGAATGCAAAACCAAAGGTATGCGTGACGATGGCGATGATACTTTATATAAATTGGAATCATTACGTGATTTATTAGGCGGCTTGCAAGCTCGTGCCATGTTGGTGAGCTTCCGCCCATTACGACATCACGACATTGTGCGAGCACAAGACTTAGGACTCGCAATCATAGGTCCAGAGCAACTGTGTAATCTGCGTCAATATCTGTGTGACTGGCTGAAAGGCGCTGGCGGTGATGAGATTAATACCTTATAGCCATCGACTCACATGAGAAAAAGCATTATATATATAGATAGCAAGAAAAGAGAACATTCATTACTATCTATTGATGACTTTTGTTTTAATTTAAACATAAAAAAGCCGAGCATTGCTCGGCTTTTTTTGGATTAGTCTGGTGTTATGTTACGCATTTAATAAGTGACGAGCCGCTTCAACCACAACTTTGATTGAACGAGCTTCCGTTGCTTTTAGCGTCGCGTGATCCGGAGTCTCTTTTTGAGTACGGTTAATAATAACGCCTGCCACACAACCTGCGCGTAAACCCGAACTTGCACACATGGTTAATAGGGTTGCTGACTCCATTTCAAAATTCAACACACCCATTTCTTGCCACTCTTTCATCGAACCTTGGAAACGACGTACAACACGACCAGTAAAGGTATCGTAACGCTCTTGACCTGGGTAGAAAGTGTCACTTGAAGCTGTTACACCGGTATGTACCGTTGCGCCTTCCGCTAATGCTGCTTGCTTCATTGCTGAAGCGACATCAAAATCGGCAACCGCTGGAAACTCCATTGGAGCAAAATGCAAACTAGCACCATCCAAACGTACAGAGCCCATAGTAACAATCATATCGCCCACGTTAATGTTTGGTTGAATTGCACCGGTTGTTCCTACACGTAAGAAAGTACGAACGCCCAATTGCGCTAATTCTTCAACAGCAATTGAGGTTGATGGACCACCAATACCTGTTGAACAAATAACCACAGGCTTACCATCAAGCTGTGCACGAAATACCGTATATTCACGTGAACTTGCTAAAAATTCTGGATTTTCCATTAAATTGGCAATTTTTTCGACACGGGCAGGATCACCAGGGATGATCGCCATCTCAGCACCGTTTAATTGACTCTTTGTTACACCAAGGTGGAAAACCGCTTGATCAGACATAATGGATATCCTCAGAAAATTGCTTGTTCTATTTCACTTCTTAAAAAGTGAAATACATCACCGAACCATATATTGAAAATATATAGCTAATAAGTATTAAAGATACGTTATAAGCTCAAAACATACAGTGATCTCTATCACATTGATAAAATCATAATTAGTATTCAGATTTAAGATAAAGAAAAAGCCTCAACATTGTTGAGGCTTTTTCAGGCAATCATTAAATAATGATTACAGTTTCGATTTAAATCGTAATAAACGTAACGCGTTTAAGGTGACTAACGCCGTTGCGCCACTATCTGCCAATACAGCCACCCACAACCCAGTGAACCCCAGTAATGTTGTGATCAAGAAAATCACTTTCAATGCTAATGATAAACTGACATTTTGACGAATATTCAAGACTGTTGCTCGAGACAACTCAATCATCACGGGTAATTCAGACAAACGATTGTGCGTTAACGCTGCATCCGCGGTTTCTAACGCAACGTCAGTACCACCGCCCATCGCAATACCAATGGTGGCCGTTTTCATTGCTGGCGCATCATTAATACCATCACCGACCATAGCAACCGGTTGGCGCTTGTTGGCACGTTCAACTTCTGTCACTTTATCTGCTGGCAATAATCCAGCGCGATAATCCATACCTAATTCTTTAGCAATCGCATCCGCAGCACGAGGGTTATCCCCTGTTAACATTAATGCGCCAATGCCCATTTTATTTAACTTTTGAATCGCCGCTTTACTGTCAGCACGCAAATTATCACGCCATGCAATCGCGCCCATGATTTGATCATCACACACTAAGACCGCAACAGTTTTGCCTAATAACTCTAATTGGTGAACTTCCTCTTTCTGTTCTGGCGATAGCTCAACCCCTTTATCCAATCGATCGGCAGCCAATAACATGATCCACTGCCCTTGGAATTGACCTTTCACACCACGACCAGCTAATGCTTCACGATGTTCAGCCTCAATGACTGTTACATTTAACGTTTCAGCTTTATTCAAGACAGCTAAAGCTAATGGGTGCAATGATCCCATTTCAACAGAGGCTGCTTGCTGTAATAAGGTTTTTTCGTCACCAGACCATGTAATCACATCGGTCACCACTGGCTTACCTTCGGTCAACGTTCCCGTTTTATCAAACGCAACGATTTTGACATGACCCAAGCTTTCCAAGGCTGCGCCGCCTTTAATTAATGCACCATGGCGTGCCGCTGCGGCTAAACCGGACGTGATCGCAGCTGGGGTTGAAATAACTAATGCACAAGGACAGGCAATCAATAATAAAGTTAAACCACGGTATAGCCACTCATCCCAAGATGCGCCAAAGACGAAAACAGGAATGATCACGACCAACACAGCAAACAAGATCATCGTTGGAGTGTAATAACGGCTGAAACGATCAATAAAACGTTCCATCGGCGCTTTGCGTGATTCGGCATCTTCAATAAGGTGCAAAATACGATCAATTGCGTTCTCACCCTGTGCAGAAGCAATGCTTAAACGCGTAACTTTATCCACCACGAGTGAGCCGGCCATGACTTTTTCGCCCGCTTGACGCTCAACAGGCACTGACTCTCCCGTTAAG
>CAMQZF010000259.1 GCA_947039525.1 uncultured Photobacterium sp.
TAAAACTCGAACAATTGATCATCATCAATCAAAATGTCACGACGGCGTGACTTATGCTCTAATGTTTCCACTTCACGCAATAACTGACGATTCTTCTGGAAGAATTTATGGCGAGTGTCCCAATCCCCTTCGACTAACGCAGAGCGAATGAAGATTTCACGCGATAACACCACATCGATCATACCGTAATTGACTTTACGCTTAGCGACGATAGGAATCCCGTACAACATCACCTTCTCAAAGGCAGAAACCGCAGCTTGCTTCTTCTCCCAGTGTGGTTCGCTGTAGCTGCGCTTAATCAAGTGACCAGCCAGTGGTTCCACCCACTCAGGTTTAATTTTCGCAGCCATACGACCCCAAAGACGGGAAGTTTCCACAAGCTCTGCCACCATGATCCATTTGGGCTGCTTTTTATAGATGCCCGATCCAGGGAATATATTAAAGCGGGCGTTACGTGCGCCTTGATATTCGTTCTTCTCTTGGTCTTTCATACCAATGTGAGACAACAAACCCGATAACAAAGCACAATGTACCGAGTCGTAGCTGGCTGGATCGCTGTTGGTTTTCAAGCCAAGCTCTTTGATCACCTGACGAATTTGGAAGTGAATATCTTGCCATTCACGAATACGCAAATAATTCAGATAATCTTTTTTACACAAACGGCGGAATTGATTACTAGACAACTCTTTTTGCTGTTCTTGAACGTAATCCCACAAATTCACCAACGTTTGGAAATCCGATTCTTTATCGTAGAAACGACGGTGCTTTTCATCCGATGCTTGCTGCTTATCCGATGGACGCTCACGTGGGTCTTGAATTGATAACGCTGCGGTGATGATCATCACTTCACGCAATGACCCTTGCTTAGGTGCTTCTAAGACCATGCGCGCTAAACGTGGATCAATCGGCAATTTGGCTAACTGACGCCCCATTTCCGTTAAACGATTACGAACATCGGTTACTTTAGGGTTAATCGCCCCCAATTCTTCCAATAAACGCACACCATCTTGAATGTTGCGATCATCCGGTGCCTCTACAAATGGGAAGGCTTGGATATCACCCAAACCAATCGCCGTCATTTGCAAAATAACCGACGCTAAATTGGTGCGCAGAATTTCAGGATCGGTAAACTCCGGACGCGATAAGAAATCGTCTTCCGAATACAGACGGATACAGATACCTTCTTGAACACGACCACAACGACCTTTACGTTGATTCGCACTCGCCTGAGAAATCGGCTCAATCGGTAAGCGCTGAACTTTTGTGCGATAGCTGTAACGACTGATACGTGCCGTACCCGGATCGATCACGTATTTGATGCCTGGCACCGTTAGCGAGGTTTCTGCTACGTTGGTCGCTAAGACAATACGGCGCCCTGTGTGCGATTGGAACACTCGATTTTGTTCTGATGCCGACAAACGCGCGTACAAAGGCACAATTTCCGTATGACGCAAATTGCGCTTTTCTAATGCGTCTGCTGTATCTCGAATTTCACGCTCACCATTCATGAAAATCAGAATATCGCCATTACCTTCGTCACACAGCTCATCAACCGCGTCAAAGATCGCTTCCATTTGATCACGATCAGTATCGTCACCATCTTCTACTATTGGGCGATAACGCACTTCCACTGGATACGTTCGACCTGTGACTTCAATAATCGGTGCATTATTAAAATGTTTGGAAAAACGCTCAGGATCGATGGTAGCCGAGGTAATGATGATTTTTAAATCGGGACGTTTAGGCAATAACTCACGCAAATAACCCAAAATAAAATCAATATTCAGACTGCGTTCGTGCGCTTCATCGATAATGATCGTGTCATATTGGTTCAAAAAACGGTCATTTTGGATTTCAGCCAACAAAATACCGTCGGTCATTAATTTTATGTGCGTACGCTCAGAAATCTGATCGTTAAAACGCACTTTATAGCCGACCGAAGCGCCTAATTCACACTCTAATTCTTCCGCAATTCGAGTCGAAACCGAACGAGCCGCTAAACGACGTGGTTGGGTATGACCGATCAAAGCATGAATACCACGACCCAATTCCAAACATATTTTCGGAATTTGAGTGGTTTTACCAGAACCGGTTTCACCGGCAATAATCACAACCTGATTATTTTTGATTGCATCTGCAATTTCGTCTTTTTTCTGGCTTACTGGCAGTGTTTCTGGGTAAGAAATAGCCGGACGATGGTTTTTTCGTAGTTGTACAATACTCATTGATTTAGCAATTTCCAGCGCAATTGCATCAAATACTCGTTGACGCTGCTCTGGATTTTTAATTCTTACCGCCCCTTGAATGCGTTTTCGCAAACGGAAACGATCACGATACATGCAATCGTGAACGGCGGCTCTCAGTGTTTTTTCATCATTCAATAAGGAAGAATGTTCGGGGGTAGTATGAGTCACAAAGAATCCCTGATTTTTCAATAGAACTGTAGCAATTCTACCACGTTTTATTGATGACTTATGGTCGGTAAAAGACAATTGATGAAAGGTTACTATTTAAATACTCACTAAACTTGTTTTATACTTGCCGTGCCTATTCGTTAGGTGATGAGTCCTACGAGGAAAACTATGCTCACCCAAATACGCTCTTTGTTTCGCCAAGTACTTGGTGGTGATTCAAATCAACTCGATGAATCGGATATCCACGCAATGAATCTTGCGATGGCATCCTTACTGTGTGAAGTGGCAAACGCAGACCACAATATTGATCCTCGAGAAGAGAAAACCAATTTGCGTCTATTGACTCAGTTGTTGGATCTAAACGAGGACACGGCTGGACAACTGCTGGAAGATGCCCTTCAAGAAAGTTGTCAATCGGTGTCTTTGTATCAATTTACCGATCATTTGCGCGACTTATTGCCTGAGCAGCGTTATGCTTTAATAGAGGCTATGTGGCAAGTTGCTTATGCGGATGAGCATATCGACCCACAAGAGGAAGCCGTAATTCGTCAAGTGGCTGAGTTAATTTACTTAGATCATAACGAATTTATTCGAGCAAAAATCTCTGCAAAAAAACGCATTGAGCATGAATGTGAATGCGAACAGAAGAAAGCTAATGAGATTGCAGCCGCACACGCAGCATTGAATGATCTTTAATTGGCTATTTTGTCGATGAGTAATCTACTCATCGACTTCTTCTTGTCTTGTCTTGTCTTGTCTTGTCTTGTCTTGTCTTGTCTTGTCTTGTCTTG
>CAMQZF010000260.1 GCA_947039525.1 uncultured Photobacterium sp.
TTAATGGCGCTGTTTCCCTTACATTTGTTGTCTCGTGTACGCCCCGTTGCTGCTGCCGATTATTTTTTGAAGAATAAATGGATTGCTTGGATTTCATTAAATATTATTGGCATTATTCCCTTATATCGCCATGGTGAAATTGATAAAAAACACGTTTTCGATGACTGTTTAGAGGCACTCGATAACGATGAGATCCTCATTATTTTTCCTGAAGGATCACGAGGTGAACCCGAAGAGCTTAGTGAAGTCAAAAAAGGACTTTATTACTGCTTACAACAACGTCCAAATGTGCCTTTATTGCCGATTCTCATGCGAGGATTAGGACGCAGTTTACCCAAGGGCACTTGGTTGTTTGTACCCTTTAACTGTGATGTCATTATTGGTAAACCTTTTATCTACCATCAATTTATTAATGCAGAAGACTTTGTGAATCAAATGACATTGAGCTATCGAATTTTACTCACTCATTGCATTACAGAAACAGAAGCTGAAGACTTTAACGTTCCAAAAAAGAAAAAGGACCTAAGTTAACCTCAGATCCTTTTATTATTCAAAACAAGATAATAAACAGTATCAGTCAATCATAATAATGATACATGTTCATAAAATTAAGCCGCTTTATCAACAACAGTAATGGCTTTTGTCACATCATCTTTCTTGATACGAAATGCCACTGCATAGAACAGTGGAATCACGACCAAGGTTAAAACCGTAGCAAACAGCAAACCAAACATAATCGTGACTGCCATGCTCTTAAAGAATGGGTCAACCAACAGAGGGGCAACACCGAGAATTGTCGTCAAAGCACCCAGTAACACAGGGCGAGCACGACACACCGAAGCACTGATGATCGCATCATACGGTGTTTTCCCTTCTGCAATTTCCACATCTGCTTGATCCACCAGCACAATGGCGTTTTTCACCATCATACCAATTAAGCTCAAGAAGCCTAAAATTGCCATGAACTCAAACGGTGTCTGGAATACAATCAAGCCAAACGTGACACCAATCAAAGACAAAGGCACGGTACACCAAATGATCAAGGGCTGGCGAATGGCGTTAAACATGAAGATAACCGCCAAAATCATCGCGACAAAACCATACGGTGCCGAAACTGCAATACCCGCATTCGCATCTTTGGAGGCTTTGTATTCGCCGTACCACGTCAACTCGTAACCCGCAGGAATGTCCATCGCTTCGATTTTTGTACGAATCTGGTTAAACGCATCGCTGGTTGCCACACCCGGAGCCGGATCCGATTGAACTAAAATGGTCGGCATACGGTTAAGGCGGCGCAATAACGCATCTTCCCACACCACATTCATTGAGGTTAACAAACGGCTGACTGAAACGTATTCTCCCGTTACTGGACTCACGACTTCGGTATTTTCAATCACACGCTCATGATCACGCTCGTCTTGTGGCGCTCGTGCCAAGATTGGAATCAAGGTGTTGCCTTCACGGTACACACCCACATTACGACCCGATAAAGATTGCGCAATCGCGCTATTAATTTCAGGTGCCGTCAAACCAAAACGCTGTGATTGCTCTTC
This sequence comes from uncultured Photobacterium sp., assembly GCA_947039525.1. Lineage (GTDB taxonomy): Bacteria > Pseudomonadota > Gammaproteobacteria > Enterobacterales > Vibrionaceae > Photobacterium. Next base: position 1,554 of record CAMQZF010000260.1, read on the forward strand.
TGAAAAAACAGGACGCATAACTGGCACTTGCTGACGCCAATCATCTTGCACTGCAATCAGATTAGGATCCGCTAACATCAAGGCTTTCGCTTCTTCGGCTAACTGACGCAATACCGCACTGTCAGGACCTTTAAAGCCCGCTTCAATTTTCTTGCCGCCGCCACGGCCTAGCATGAATTTCCAGACTTTAACCGCCGCTTCTGGGTGTTTCACGGTTAATTCCGTTTGTAACTCACCCAATAACGCATCAATTTCACGGTAATCTTCGACCTCAATCAATAGCTGACCGTAACTGGGATTGCGAGCTTCTGGCGCGTAAGTCAACATGAAACGCAAACCGCCACCACCGATAAAGCTGGTAATGTCTTTTACGCCCGCTTTTTGTTTGACGTCTTTTTCAATATCGCCAATAACTTTTTCCGTACGTGCAATGTCTGAGCCTTGTGGTAAATACACATCCACAACAAATTGAGGACGCTGAGACTCAGGCATGAAACCCGGAGGCACTTTGCCGATCATCATGAATGTACCCACCAACAGCGCAATCAAAATAGCGCCCGTGGTCTTACGGTAGGTTAAGACTGTATTCAAAATACCCTCGTAACCTTTCAACATCTTGCTTGGTTTTGCGTTTGGATCGAGCGGTTTCACTTTCAAAAACTGGTGACACAATAAAGGTGTGATCGTAACCGCAAATAACCAACTCAACATCATTGAGTATAAAATAACCCAGAACAACGACCCTGCGTATTCGCCCATGTCCGATGGAGACAGACCAATCGCACTGAAGGCCAAAATGCCCACAACCGTACCGCCCAATAAAGGCCAAATTGTGCCATTAACAACCGCTGGAATTGCCGTGTCACGAGACTCGCCTTTTTGCAAACGCACTAAAACGCCGTCTGTCACAACAATGGCATTATCAACCAACATGCCCAACGCAATGATCAAAGCACCTAACGAAATACGTTGCATCGCAATATTATCAATCAACATCACAATTAGGGTGCCAGCCACCGTCAATAACAACACAAAACCAATGATGAGACCTGAGCGCACGCCCATGAACATCAACAACACCACAAACACGATCGCAACCGCGGCAATCAAATTATCCACGAAATTACTGACAGAGCTGCGAACGGAATCAGACTGCATCGAAATCGAGTGCAATTCCATGCCCATTGGGCGCATGCTTTCCAATTGCGCTAAGCGGGCTTTTACCGCATCGCCCATGTTAACAACGTTACCACCAGTGACATTAGAGATACCCAAACCCACTGCACGTTGACCGTTATAGCGCATCAACATACTGACAGGCTCGTTGTAACCACGAGTAATGGTTGCTAAATCGCCTAAACGTAAAATCGTACCGTTACTGCCGACACCGACTTGCAATTGCTCTAATTGCTTAACCGATTCCGCCGTTTTTTCAGGAATCACTTGCACACGCATATCGCCAGCCACTAGGCTTCCTGCAACGGTCACGATATTTTGCTTTTGCAACACTTGTAATGCTTTTTCTGCCGAAACGCCGTACTGAGCCAAACGCTCATTGGATATCTCAACAAAAATCGCTTCTGATTTCTCAGCTAACGTGGCGGTTTTTGCCACACCCGGAACCAACACAAGTTCACGACGTAAT
>CAMQZF010000261.1 GCA_947039525.1 uncultured Photobacterium sp.
TCCTCTTAATGTACATGAACAGTGATCATCGCAATAGGGTTTAACCAGCGACTTTGGGTGATGACTAAATCACTGTGACCGCCATTAGGATCATGATCGCCGACGTTTCCGGGGTGAATGTGAATTTTATTTTGCGTAATTTGAGTTTCTACTCCAGACCCGTTATGACCAAAAGTTAAAAAGGGTGGATTGGGGATGCTGCTTTTTAGCTCGTCATTTGCTTCTGTTCCTGCATCATAGGCGTGAGAAATAAAAGTATAGATTCCTGTCTCTGTTGGTATATGCCAGCTATCCACACCAACAAACCCATCATTGGTGGGCAAAATCATTGCACTGAAAGATAAGTGTTGAAACTGATGGGTATCAAAATGAAATTCTGTTTGACTCCCTGGAGCTAAGGGACCTTGAGCTGGGTTACCCACGGTAGAAAATCCAGCGTTGTTAGCAAAACTGTTTAAAGGATCAATGTTGCCCTCTTCGGCTAATTGTTCCAATTGAGAAGAGGCGGTTTGTCCTGCTTGAAAGAGATGAAATGTCTCATCATGCGCCACAAATAATAACGGTGTAAAATACAAAGCCTGTGTTGCGTTGGTCACTGTGATGGTGAGGTTAGCTGAGTAAGCGGATGTAGAGCAAAGAAAAATAAAGAGGGATAGCACTTTTTTCATTATGAATACTCATTTTATGACAATACCTATTGAGTATGATGAAAAAATATTTTTTTTGTTTTACATTATTAATAATATATTTATTTATATTTATCTGAATAAATATTCTTTTATTTTTCTGGGCTTTATTTAAATATCAATAAATAGAGCCATCGCAATTCTTATTAATGAATAAAATCAAATATAATATTTTATTCGATTCATATTTTTCATTTTATAAAAATTGTATTTTAATAAATTGGGTGGCAGTATTCAGGCAGATGAATATATTATTCCTTTTACTTTTTGTTTTTATTACTAATATTGAGAATGCACCATGATTGATTTTCCCACTGATGATGAATTAAAAAGTCGACCAATGATATCCGATTTTTCTTTTGAAAAAGAAAATGAGGAAAATTATGCCGTGTTAGAAAACTTATACGGAGATGGTATTTGTATTGGTCCTTTGGGAAAAGAAAGCAGTGATCTTCAATTAGAGTGTCGAGGTTTATATTGTCGTCATTCTGATGCGGTTATTTCAATTAATTTAAGTCGAATTAAATACGATAACGGTGCGTATTGTTCGATTAAATTAACAACAGAAAAAGGCCTGTCCATTTTTCTTGATGAATGTGATATTGATTTGGCTCGTCAATTTTCTGCCAAAGTATTAGGGACTCGTAAAAAAGGGTTTCGTTATCATTATGAGGAATGCACCTGTGAAGATGGATGCGAACATCCTTGTGACTTTTCAGAAGAGTTCTCGATTCGTGGTTTAAAAGATTATCAAAAAGTGATTCAAACTTTTTTTGATGAGTGGGAAGATCTTTCGTTAGAAGCGGAATATCAGTTATCCGAAGAAGTGAAAGTCGAGCTTTTCTTTCAGTGGAGGACATTGGCTGAGCAGCATGGTGTTTGGTTTTGGACTTGGGATTGGTATCAGGAATTTAAATCCCAAATGACTCCTTTTTATTGTCATTTCTCATTGTAACAAATTTGTTGTTTTTTCTTATCAAAAATTTATAAATCCACTAATTTTAAGTTAGTGGATTTAACTTTTCTCATTGGTTTGATGCCTTTTTAGGCTATCTACTCAATATTTAATAAATATAAGTATTCAGTTTTGTTGCAAATCCTTTGTGACTGTTATCACAAAAGAGAACTATTTTCATTGGCATGATAATGCCTCATAAGAAAAAAGTGCACTGGAGTGAATAATTATGTCATCAGCAACACTTACTGGGTCACAGAAAGGATTAAGAATCACGATTATTGTCAGCTTATTAGCGGCATTAGCGGGATTATTATTTGGTCTTGATATTGGTGTTATTTCAGGGGCATTGCCTTTTTTAAGTAAAGATTTTCATATTTCCAGCGCTGAACAAGAGTGGGTGGTTAGCTCAATGATGTTTGGTGCGGCCATTGGCGCAATTGGCAGCGGGTGGTTATCACATCGTCTTGGACGAAAAACCAGTTTAATGATTGCCTCTATTTTTTTCGTGATCGGAGCCTTACTCTCTGCTTTTACCCCTTCTGTTGAAATCTTAATTGTTGCTCGTGTGATTCTCGGATTAGCCGTGGGTATCGCATCGTTTACTACGCCTTTGTATTTGTCTGAAATTGCCCCAGAAAAAATTCGAGGCAGTATGATTTCTATGTACCAATTGATGATCACTATCGGTATTTTGGTGGCTTACTTATCGAATACTGCATTTAGTTTTACTGGTGAGTGGCGTTGGATGCTGGGTGTGATTGCGATTCCTGCTGTCGTATTATTTATTGGTGTTTGTTATTTACCACAAAGCCCACGTTGGTTGAGTGCACGATCTCGTCATGAGGATGCACAAAAAGTATTAGAAATGTTACGAGGCAGTACAGAGCAAGCGATTAAAGAGCTGAATGAAATTCGTGAAAGTTTGAAAATCAAACAAAATGGTTTTGGCTTATTTAAGATTAATAAGAATTTTCGTCGTGCTGTGTATTTGGGGATTTTACTGCAGGTAATGCAACAATTCACTGGAATGAATGTAGTGATGTATTACGCGCCTAAAATCTTTGATTTGGCTGGATTTGGTAGTACTTCTCAGCAAATGTGGGGCACAGTTATTGTTGGATTAGTCAATGTATTAGCCACCTTTATTGCTATTGGTTTGGTTGATTTATGGGGACGTAAGCCAACGCTGAAATTGGGGTTTGCGGTTATGGCGATTGGTATGGGCGCCTTGAGTTATATGATGGGACACAGTCATATGACTGGGTTTGAACAATACTTTGCGATTGCTATGTTATTAATGTTCATTATTGGTTTTGCGATGAGTGCGGGTCCTTTGATTTGGGTATTGTGTTCTGAAATTCAACCATTAAAAGGTCGAGATTTTGGTATCACCTTATCGACAGCCACTAATTGGATCGCCAACATGATCATCAGTGCGACTTTCTTAACCATGCTTCATAATCCGGTAGTTTTCATACCTTCCTAATTTACGCCGTCTTCAAC
>CAMQZF010000262.1 GCA_947039525.1 uncultured Photobacterium sp.
CGCTCGTTTCAATCCCATTTATACGAATCACTTTGCTATGCGCGGGAACCCAGAGGATGTGACGGATGGTCCGACGGTTTTTGCTACTCACTCCACACATAAGTTATTAAATGCGTTATCGCAAGCCTCTTGGTTACATGTGCGTAATGGTAAAGGCGCCATCAGTTTTGAACGTTTTAATCAAGCGTATATGCTTCATGCGACAACTTCACCTTTGTATGCTATCAGTGCTTCAAATGATATTGCAACGGCTATGATGGATGGAAATAAAGGGGAGTCATTAACCGTTGAGGTGATTCGTGAAGCGGTGGATTTCCGTCAAGCAATGGGACGTTTATTTAACGAATATAAAGCCGATGACGATTGGTTCTTTAAACCTTGGAATGCGGAGAGCGTTACAGATCCTGCGAGTGGTACATCTTATGCTTTTGAAGATGCGCCAGCGGATTTATTGGTCGAGAATCAAGATTGTTGGGTGATGCACCCAGAAGATACATGGCATGGATTTAAAGATATGCCCAAAGATTGGTGTATGTTGGATCCGATAAAAGTCAGTATTTTAGCGCCAGGAATGGGGGAAGACGGAACGCTAGAAAGCACAGGGGTACCAGCAGCTTTAGTGACTTCCTATCTAGGGCGTTTTGGTATTGTGCCAACCCGAACGACCGACTTTCAAGTCATGTTCTTGTTCTCAATGGGGATCACGAAAGGTAAATGGGCAACTTTAGTGAATACTTTATTGTCCTTCAAAAAACATTACGACAATAATACACAATTAAGTGAAGTATTGCCGGGGTTGGTGAGTGCTAATCCGGAAACTTACAGTGGAAAAGGTTTGAAAGACTTAGGTGATGAGATGTTCAATTATCTCCGAGTTCATAACCCATCGGATAAATTGAATGCCGCCTACTCTACTTTACCAGAGGCGGTAATCACACCACGTAAAGCGTATCAAACCATTGTCTCTAATGATATTGAAATGGTGCCGTCGGATAAATTGGCAAATCGTGTGGCAGCGAATGCAATTATTCCTTATCCACCGGGTATTCCTATGTTGATGTCAGGCGAGAGTTTTGGTGATGCGAATAGTCCTCAGATTGGTTATTTGAAAAGTTTAGAAGTGTGGGATGCACAATTCCCTGGTTTTGAGCATGAAACTGAAGGTGCTGAAATTGAACATGGTATTTATCATGTTATGTGTGTTAAATAAATGAACGCAATGGTTTTTTGATATAAGTATTTGTATATATTGAGATTAAACAAAAGGATCTGAGATATTCTCTGATCCTTTTTGTTATTTTTATTTTAAAGACTATTGTTATATTTTTCGAATAGATATATTTTTAAAAGTAAATAAAAAAATAGCGATAAAAATATAAACAATAAATTAAGATCAAATACTTTCTAAATTTGATGTGATCAAATAAGATACAGCGTCTGTAAGATGTAATCATCAGTGTGCCGTTTACAATATATTAATAATTTTATTGGTTAATGAATTACGTTTCTTATTTTGAAATAAATCAAATAAAAAATTGACTATGAATAACGACTTTGCGTTATACTTAAAAAGTATGATCGTTTAACGCTATAATAATTAAAAGAATTATCTAAAGAGAAGTTTATGCATTTAAAAGAACTCAGTGCTAAAGAGCAAGAACGTGTCTTGGCGGCTCTCAATGAATGTTATCGTCGACTAAAAAAAGCGCAGTTGCAAGCTGCAGATTTATCTACAGAGGGTTTTAAGCTTTTGTTCCAAAGCGCTTATCAAGACGTTTTAAAATATCAGAAGTGAACAAATAACTGTTTTGGTGAGCCAAAAGATCTTTTTGGCTCTTCGTTTTCTTTAATCACTCTCTAGTTTCTCTGTTTTTTCATTTATAATATATTGATAATAATGACTATTAATGTATTGTTGTTAATTCAATTTTTTAAGATAAAATAATAGGGTTATTTTTATTCAAAATATTTCTACCATTATTTAAAATAAAAATGATAGAAATATATGAAAGAATATAAACTAAATGTAATTATTTATTCTAAAGTTAATTCTTCTTCTAAATCTTTAAGAACCATTTTTTGAATATTGATGTTTAGCATCATAATGATTAAGCACCAATTTAAAAAAGGAAGATTGCCTTTTTCTAAACCTTCACGAAACGATGTTAAGTTCCAATTAAATAAGGCTGTTAAATTATCAACGCTCATGGCTTCAAATAATCCACTGTCGATTAACTTATTAAATTGATCAACGGTTGGACATTGGAATTTATTTTTAGGTGTAAATGCGGTTGGCTTAAACAGGTGCAGAACGGTTTTTATGTTATCAACATGAATGGCTTGACCGTTCGTCTGAATATTTGTTTTACCAACTAAAGCGGCTAAAAAACACCAACAAGGGTAAGGAATTGATGACGGCTCTAATGGCTCTTTTTTGTAGTTTGCCGTCCACTTACACACATTTTTTTCTTCTAACCCGGTTACTTGAGCAAGGCGTTTGGTATCATAACCGTACTCTTTAAGTAAGTTAACCAGTTCTGCGACTTCGGAAACAAACGGTTTTGACCACTTATCAAATGAAGTAAAAGTATTATCTCTTATCAAAATATAAATCCAATGGTTAGAATATTGATTTTTTAATATATAGTTTATTATGACTGATTATGATTAACTTAAACATGCCTAATGACTATATTATTGAGTTTATTGTATAAAAATTAAGAGTATAAATCAGCGTGGTAGTTTAATTCAAACACAAAGCTAAATTTGGTGTAATAAGAGAAATAATGTTGGAATAACATTCATGCAAGCGTACTGGTGATATGAGTTTTTTCATTTTAAGTCATAGTGTTAGGGTTAATTTAATCATAAAAGTAAAGGAGAGTAAGTTTTCAATATTGACAAATAAAGTGGGCTATTTTATTTTTTCGTTGTTTATTGCTTTCAGTTCAAAAGTTACAGTTTATGGAAAAGTGTTTTTAATGCATTATTACTTTAAATCTAATTCATCTAAAAATATAAAAAGCCCCTTGGGACTTTTTATATTAGATGTGATTTCTGATTGATCATTCTTTGATGATGTTTTCGCTCTGTTGTTTAACGGCGACG
>CAMQZF010000263.1 GCA_947039525.1 uncultured Photobacterium sp.
TAGCCGGTGACTGGAGTTCAGACGTGTGCTCTTCCGATCTCCCTCGTTATGAGGGCTTTTTTATGAGGATGAAAAAGAGGTTCTTTAAGGGAATATTTCGATCAATATCACAAACGCTGATAAAGAGTGCTGCCTTTATGCGCGCGTTTGCACATACTCTCGCTACATCATTGCCAATTTTAATGTTGTCGTTGGCTTGTAAGGTAAATGGCTTTTTATTTCAGAGAAAAATATGAAATGTAAAAGGCCAATCATTCATGAAAATCTAAGACATCATTCTGATGTAGAGAGAGTGGTTATGCGAGTTTCCGATTCGATGAACTTTGATCCTGTTCAGTTTAAACAAGACTTACTGAATAATTTAACTTTTCGGTATGGTAAAACGGCAGCATCGGCAACGACAACAGATTGGTATTTAGCCTTAGGCACTACATTAGCGGATTACGCGATGGTGGGGGCCTTGTCTTTTGAAGAAACTGTGCAGCAGAATTCGACGCGCTCGTTAAACTACCTTTCTTTAGAGTTTTTGATTGGACGCTTAACTCGAAATAACCTGATGAATGTGGATTGGTATGATGATATTGATTCCATTTTTAGCTCATTGGGCGTGTCTATATGTGATGTGTTAGAGGAAGAACGTGATCCAGCATTGGGTAATGGTGGGCTAGGGCGTTTAGCGGCGTGCTTTATGGATTCTTTAGCGTCCTTGCGTTATCCCGCGATAGGCTATGGTTTGCATTACGAGTATGGTTTGTTTCGCCAAGGGTTTGAAGAGGGCCATCAAATTGAGAAGCCCGATGATTGGTGTGGTGATAGAGGCTATCCATGGCAACGTTTACGCGAAGATTTAACGCAAGACGTTGGATTTTATGGACAAGTAAAAACACATACTGATGATGCGGGTCGCTCTATACGTCAGTGGATACCGGCGTTAACCGTTAAGGGGTTAGCATGGGACATTCCTGTTATTGGGTATAAAAATAATTGTGTTTTGCCCTTACGACTTTGGGAATGTCGTGCTATTGAGCCGTTTGATTTTTCACGTTTCAACCAAGGAGATTATCTTGGTTCGCAGTTTTCTGCATTAGACGCAGGCAATTTAACGAAAGTTTTATACCCGAATGATAATCACTATCAAGGGAAAGTGTTGCGTCTAATGCAACAATATTTCCATTGTGCTTGTTCCATCGGAGATATTGTCAGTCGTCATTTAGCTCAGGGCCATGCGGTTCACAGCTTAGCCGAATGGGAAACTATTCAATTGAATGACACACATCCCACGATTGCGATTCCAGAAGTGATGCGTATTTTATTGGATGATCATCAATTAAAGTGGGCTAAAGCTTGGTCAATTTGCACAAAACTGTTTGCTTATACAAACCATACCCTGTTGCCTGAAGCTTTAGAGATGTGGAGTGAGTCATTATTAACTGAGTTATTACCGCGCCACATGCAGATAATTTTTGATATTAACCATCACTTTCTACGAGAAATTGAAGTGTTATGGCCTCATGATGTCGACATGAAACGTCAATTATCGATTATTGAGGAAGGTCCGCATCGTATGGTGCGAATGGCGAATTTGTGCGTAGTGACAGCTTATGCGGTTAATGGTGTCGCGGCGTTGCATTCAGATTTGGTAAAGCGAGATTTGTTTCCTGAATTTGATCGAGTTTTCCCCAATAAGCTGACCAATGTGACCAATGGCGTAACCCCTCGTCGTTGGTTAGTGAGTTGTAACCCTCAATTGAGTCAATTGATTACCGAATCCATTGGCGATGGGTGGCAAGTGAATTTGCAGCGTCTTCAACAGTTAGCTGACTTCGCAGAAGATTCTGTATTTCAACGACGTTTCGCTGATGTAAAGAGAGCCAATAAGCTGGCACTGGTAGATTGGATTCAAGACAATTTGCAATTGTCATTAAGTACTGATGCTATTTTTGATGTTCAAATAAAGCGTTTGCATGAATATAAACGTCAGCATTTAAATTTATTGCATATTTTATCGTTGTATCATCGTTTATTGAATGATCCTGATTTTGACATGCAGCCTCGAGTGTTTATTTTTGCCGCCAAAGCAGCTCCTGGGTATGCGTTAGCCAAAGACATCATTTTTGCGATTAATAAAGTGGCTGAAACGGTCAATCATGATCCTCGCTTAAACGATAAGTTAAAAGTTGTATTTTTACCGGATTATTGTGTCAGCTTGGCTGAATTAATTATTCCTGCTGCGGATGTATCAGAGCAAATTTCGACGGCTGGAAAAGAAGCGTCTGGTACAGGAAACATGAAGCTGGCATTAAATGGCGCGTTAACGGTGGGTACTCTCGATGGTGCTAATGTTGAGATCTGTGAAGAAGTCGGCGAAGAAAACCTGTTTATCTTTGGGGCATCGATTGACGATATCAAAGTGTTAGACAAAGAATATAACCCGTTTACGTATTATGAAAAGAATAAAGAACTGCGTACCGTTTTAGATTTGTTATTAACCGATACTTTTACCGATAAACCTTCTCCGGCTTTGATGGCGATTCGTCATAATTTATTGGATGGGGGCGATCCGTACCGTGTGTTGGCGGATTTTTCGGGTTACCTTGATGTGCAAACACAGGTTGATAAAACGTATCAAACCCCTCATTTGTGGTGGAAAAAAGCCATCTTAAATACCGCACGAATGGGGAAATTCAGCTCTGATCGCAGTATTCAAGATTACGTCGCTAATATTTGGAAATTAACGCCACTGGCTGATGTATGACGATGGAATTTAATGATTTTGATATGGCACTTTCAGTTCAAGCACAAGGTGTTGCAAAGCGGTTGGAATTAACGCTGACTAATCAAGAAGGCACACCTGCTGATGATAATAAAGTCATTCAAGTTTTAGGATCATTAGGTTATGTGTCGCAATTCGATTTTGATGCTGTATTGAAATTGAATGAATCTATGTCTGTTTTACCTAAGTTTAATGTAATACGTGAGGGAGAGTCTCGTTCGATTACTTGCCATTTCCCTTTGAATTGGCGATGTGATGAAGTCACGGTTTATGTTGTGACAGAAGATGGTCAAACCATTAATGACATTCATATTGATTTATTAAA
>CAMQZF010000264.1 GCA_947039525.1 uncultured Photobacterium sp.
TAACACTGGATGCATCTCATGCAGAGAAATCAGTAGTTTTTGAAATGATGGATGTTGTGGCAGAAGAAACTGAATTCAGTGATTCGACTCTTTCAGTAAAGGCATTGGATTTTGTAAGTACTGATTCAAGTTTATATCAAGCCTCGATGAGTAAACCTTCTCTTGTGATTGAGAGTCCAGTGATAGCAGCAGAGAAAATAGAAGTTGAACTCAATACGGAAGGGGGTATTACGCTATCCAAGAATGCATCATCTGAGTTATCAGTGTCCAATTTGGAAAACGTCGATGCGATAACCCCCTCTAAGAATGACGGTGTGTTAGCTACGACGATAAACCAGGGGAAACCTGTAATCGTTTTGAATGATAGGAACATTGACAAGGAAGATATACAGGAGAATAACCCTTCTTTTCAGTCTCCAATCAAGATCGAAACGCCACAGCCAATAATACTGCTTTCCAGTGTAATGAATACCGATGAAGGAGAATCATTATTGTTGCCTAAAACGGATTCAATGATGACTTCAGATCAAGGGCGTATGAATCGAGCCATAGCCGTAAAGCCTCGTGCAAACATTGTATTTGATGTTCATGAGCGAACCTTGACGCACAAGGAGGTGCGCAGTGAAAAAAACGTCAGTATTGCAAAACAAAATAAACAATCTGATTGACAGTAATCCAGCTCATGTTTTGAATTATGAGCTTGATGGTGATTTATCTGCTGAGCGTGAAATACAGTTAGCGATCACTGAAAAGACAGAGGATCGTTCTCCTTGTTTATTGGTTGATGCTAATTTTTGTACACGAGGAATGCGAAAAGACATCATTGAAGTGACAGATAATCATTTATCCCCGTATCGCATGACCATGAATGATTTACTGGAACAGGTTGAACAAGAAATCACCCAAGATTTTGAGAGTAAATACACAGAGAGGCAGCAGAAAAACGAGAAAAATCGGATTGATAAAATTAACGCTATCAAAGATAAATACACAGCGGAATACGATCACAGTTTTGCAAAGTCCAGTGCTGAAGAAGCAGAACTGCGTTATGACGAAATGAACAAGAATGAAAATGGGCGCCCACCGAATCACATGCGTTCCTGGGTATATTGGCCGATCATGTTATTAATTGGCTTATTAGAATCTTTTGTTAATTATCAAACCTTTATTAGCCAGTATGCCTCGTTGGCATTAGCTGTCTCTGCTACGATTTTAATCGCGTTCTGTTTGGCGGTTTCTAGCCATCGTATTGGTAAGATCTTCAAACAATCATTGGCGTTATTTGGTCCTGATATTGAGCGCCGTAAAAAATGGTACGAAGTTTGGAATGCTCTGTTTTATTTATTGCTGGTGGTTGTGGCGATTGTGGTTGTAACCGTGTTACGTCATTACGCTTTGATGAATGAATTAGCGGATCAGGCGGGCAGTTTACTGTTATTGGAAGAGGATGTCGCGACGACACCATCAATGGAAGTGATCTTCAGTTTTATTGGGCTTAATACCATCGCACTAGGGGTGGGAATGGCAGTGAGTATGTTGGCGCACGACAAGAAGCCTGATTACAGTGAAGCCATGATTATCATGTTAAAAACACGGAAAACCATTTTAAAATTAGACAGTAAAATGAACAAAGAAATTGCACAGGTTCAAGCCTTATTTGATAAATCGGAAGAAGAAAACAAAAATGTCCGTCAGGCTGAGAAAAATAAAATGTTACTCAATAAGCAAGAGCGTGAGCGTTTATGCCATCATCGAAACCGTGTTCTGACTGAAGTTGAAGAAAAAGAACGTCGAGTGCTGGAAGAATATCAAAATAACTTAGTACAGCATGCGCAAAAATCGAATGCGAATTTAGTGTTTCAGACTCATTCTGGCAATCGGTTGAGCATAGAAGAGTACGCCAGTTTGGGATCGTTAAATCAAGAGGCTGTGAATCGTAATCCACCGTCACGTTATCTTCAGTCGGTTTAAATGAGCATCAAGGATGAAGCCATGAAAAAATACCTCATAATGATGGTAACGTTAATTGTTTATTGCAATCCAGTTCACGCAGGAATGATAAAAACAACGGATCTTGATAAATATTGTGACTACGAAGAAAGCCCTCGCCAGACCATTATTTATTTGGATCAGAATATCATTCCCGTTTCAGACCGAGATTGGTTTAAGGATATTATCAATAAAGTGGATTTTTTGCCCAGTGAGCCTTTGGTCATTATGGAGATAGATAAGCAATCTCGAACCAAAGAGGTGTTTATTGGTTGTTATCCCAAAGTCAGTGTTAAAACATTAGCAAAACTGAACCGTGAAGCCAGCATTTTTGATGCCTCTCCTGAACGTGTGTTAAGTGATGACCAACGTATTTTTAAGAAAAAATTGTATTTGGCGTTTGAATCCCCAATGACAAACAGTGGGTTAAAACACATGCCAAAATATGAAATGCATCAACATCCGATCAAGTCGATTGTGGAAGCTTTGTATTATGACAGTGCTCGCTTTAATTCTCGCGTTCAAAAATCCAGCCGAATCATTATCTATAGTGACATGGCTGAAAATACTGAAACCTTACCAAACGTAGTATTAATGTCAGAGCCAAAATTGAGTGCACATAATATGGTGAAGCGTTATCCCATGTCTTTCAATTACGCGAGCATTTATGTGTATGGGGTCGGCAGAACCTTTGCGAGTACTGAATCCTTGTCGCAATACGAAGTCTTTTGGCGTCATTTTTTAAATCAATCAAAAGGGTTGTTACAGTCATTCCAGCTGCAATTACCAGCCTATCAAAAAGCGGTTCCTTTCGAAGTTTTATCCATGAGTGGCAGTTTATTGGACAGTAATGATCGTCGTATTGCGACTTCATTGCATCTTGCGATTCCAACGCAGGACAATGGGCCGATTGAGGCTGGAGTCTTTTCGGTAAAAGATCACCATTATCCATTAAAGGGCACGTTTCGTTGTCAAAGTGATCAAAATAATTGCACTTTAAAAGCCGAAGTATTGTTTGCTGATCCCGATATTGGGTTGTTTATGGCTGGGGATGTGATGAAATTAAAAGGCTCGGTATCTAAGTTGACAGGAAATAT
>CAMQZF010000265.1 GCA_947039525.1 uncultured Photobacterium sp.
TCGTAGTTTGGCGTAAAATGGCCTATTTTGGGGACACCTTATCTCATGCGTCTTTGCTTGGCATTGCACTTGGATTTTTATTAAATGTGAACTTAAATCTGGCGGTTATTGTTTGCTGTTTAATGCTAGCCATTCTTTTAGTTAGCCTACAGAAACAAAAAGTGATCGCTACGGATACCTTATTGGGTATTCTTGCTCACAGTGCGTTGTCTTTAGGTCTAGTGGCGGTGAGTTTTCTCGATCATGTTCGCATTGATTTAATGGCGTACTTGTTTGGGGATTTATTGTCAGTAACCTCAACAGATCTACTTTGGATTTATGGCGGCGTCGTCTTAGTCATTGGTTTGCTGATTGCCTTATGGCGACCACTATTATCCATGACAATCAATGAAGATTTAGCTCAAGTCGAAGGTATTAATGTCGACAGAATGCGTTTAATTCTTATGCTGATGATAGGACTGGTGATTGCGGTTGCAATGAAATTTGTTGGTGCGTTAATCATTACTTCTTTACTTATCATTCCCGCAGCAACGGCACGTCGATTTGCATTAAGCCCAGAAAGCATGGCTGTTATTGCTTCGTTATTGGGATCTATTGCGGTTATTTTAGGTCTGGCATTGTCTTTCCATTACGATACGCCTGCAGGGCCTTCTGTCGTGGTTAGTGCTGCCGCATTGTTTTTATTTAGCCAAATATTACCCAAAAAGAGCGCCTAATTCAGATATAAAAAAACACCGACGAGTGCAATGTCGTCGGTGTTTTTATCTGTACAAAATCTAGTGATTACCTTACCAGTCAGTCACTTCGCGTAATGCGCTGCCAATTTCAGCCAAACTTTTCACCGTTTTTACACCCGCAGACTCTAAAGCCGAAAATTTATCGTCTGCTGTGCCTTTACCGCCAGAAATGATCGCACCAGCATGGCCCATACGTTTACCCGCAGGGGCTGTTACACCGGCAATATAAGAAACAACCGGCTTAGTCACATTATGTTTGATGTATTCAGCGGCTTCTTCTTCTGCCGTACCACCAATCTCACCAATCATTACAATAGCTTGGGTTTCAGGATCTGCCTCGAACAATGCCAAAATATCAATGAAGTTCGAGCCCGGAATTGGATCACCACCAATACCGACACAAGTAGACTGACCAAAGCCTTCATCCGTTGTTTGTTTCACGGCCTCATACGTTAACGTGCCAGAACGAGACACAATGCCAACTTTACCAGCTTTATGAATGTGCCCCGGCATAATGCCAATCTTACATTGATCCGGTGTAATGATACCCGGGCAGTTTGGACCAATCATTGTTACGCCAGCTTGATCCAAACGGATTTTCACTTCCAACATATCTAATGTTGGAATGCCTTCCGTAATAGTAACGATTAACTCAACACCTGCATCAATCGCTTCAAGAATGGCATCTTTACAAAATGGAGCTGGAACATAAATGACAGAAGCGGTTGCTCCTGTGTTCTCTACCGCTTCTTTTACGGTATTAAATACAGGTAAGCCTAAATGCTCTGAACCGCCTTTACCGGGTGAAACACCACCAACCAATTGTGTACCGTAAGCCAAAGCTTGCTCTGAGTGAAATGTACCTTGACCACCGGTGAATCCTTGACAGATAACCTTGGTGTTTTTATCAATTAAAATCGCCATTATTTGCTCTCCATCGCTGCCGATACTGCCGTTTTTGCCGCTTCACTCAGTGACGTTGCGGCCACAATGTTCAGCCCACTTTCAGCCAGTTTTTGTGTACCCAGTTCCGCATTATTGCCTTCTAAACGTACAATAACAGGTACCGTCACACCCACTTCTTCTACAGCTCCGATGATGCCATCAGCAATTAAATCACAACGAACAATGCCACCAAAAATATTGACAAAGACAGCTTTAACGTTGGTGTCTGATAAGATGATTTTAAAGGCTTCTGTCACACGTTCTTTAGTTGCACCGCCACCAACATCTAGGAAATTGGCAGGCTTACCACCATAGAGGCTAACCATATCCATGGTGCCCATTGCCAATCCTGCACCATTGACCATACAACCAATACTGCCGTCCAAAGAAACGTAATTTAAATCCCATTTAGCTGCGTGTGCTTCACGCTCATCTTCTTGGCTAATGTCATGTAACTCACGCAGTTTAGGTTGACGATACAGAGCATTACTATCAATATTAATTTTACCATCAAGGCAAATCAGTTGATTTTCTTGCGTAATAACCAAAGGATTAATTTCGAGTAAGGCTAAATCACAATCGGTAAACATTTTAGCTAAACCTAAAAAGACTTGTGTGAATTGTTTTACTAAATCGCCAGTTAACCCTAATTTAAATGCTAGTTCTCGACCTTGATACGCTTGTGGACCGACTAACGGATCGAGACTCACTTTATGAATCAACTCTGGTGTTTCTTCAGCAACACTCTCAATGTCCATACCACCTTCGGTAGATGCCATAAAGACCACACGCTGTGAAGCACGATCCACTACCGCCCCGAGATACAACTCGCTAGCGATGTTCGAGACTTCTTCCACTAAAATCTTACTGACTGGCTGACCTAGCTCATCCGTTTGGAATGTCACTAAACGCTGGCCTAACCATTGACTCGCAAATTCACCAACACCTTCTACCGTTGACTGAAGCGCAACACCACCAGCTTTACCTCGGCCACCGGCATGCACTTGGCACTTCACAACCCAACGATTACCACCCATTTTTTTAGCTGCGTCCATCGCTTCATGAGCATTATCGCACGCATATCCTTCAGGGACGGGTAAACCATATTCGGCAAACAATTGTTTCGCCTGATACTCATGTAAATTCATAATTCTTATCCTCTGTCTTATCCTTACTGGGATTTATTCTGTCCATATCAATGTAAGGTAATTATCTGACGTTTATTAATTACACATCTAATAACAAGCGATTTGGATCTTCCAATAGCTCTTTAATCGTGACTAAGAAACCCACCGACTCTCGACCATC
>CAMQZF010000266.1 GCA_947039525.1 uncultured Photobacterium sp.
TATCCGATCTACTTAGCAAAACCACTCAAATAAATATCCATAGTGTTAACATCTAAGATGCGTTATGCATGGTCTAACTGTTTGCTGTCCGGTTAACATATCTCTATGTATTTAATTATGAAAAACTTAAGAAAAGGTAAAGGGCTATAGAACAATAACGACTAAGGTCACTTATCGTTTTTATGAGAAAATAAATGTTGTCTTTCGATATGGAATAGCAACAGAGAAAACACATAGAGAATGCCTAAATTGCCCACAATCTTTAAAGTTAGAGTCGCCTTATCAAGAGTGTTACTCTCAAAGTCAATAAAAATAGGATCCGTGATTATGAATGCCTATGACATTAGTCTCTCCGACATTTATCATGTTTTTGATATTAGAAAAGCATGCAGATTCATACTGTAAAAACTCTTTTCATCATTACCTCCTACTTTAATTTGGACTTTTTAAAATAAAAAATAAAACGAAAGTTTAATCATCCTCCTCTAAAGATAAATATCTTTACGTCAAAGCCAATGAATTAAAGGTCAAAAGATAGTTTTTTACACATTGTTGACTCTTAGAGTGAGATTTTCCCTTGAAATCCAGATCAAGAGGCTCATACTCTCCTCAATAAAGAAGTGAGGATTTGAATATGGCAGAATATAGAATCATTAAAGTTAATGGAACAATATCGTTAACAACTGGAAAAGTAGTGTTATGGTGGCAAGTACAAAAGAAAACGTTTCTTTTTTGGAGAAATGTAGACAAACCACAATATTCAAATAAAAATGCGAAAGCAATTATCGAAAAAAATAAACGTTAAATCACCTTGATTCTTATAACTCATTAACTATTTGTTTTTTAATAAAAAATCCAAACTAAATTAGCGTTATAACATCTAAATAGTAATTAGATATTATAACGCTAATTTCCATCCCCCCATTTAAGAGTTCACATTCAACAAATACTCGTACTGTGAGTACCTTAAATGGTCATCTAATGTAGATTTATTAGAAAATTTATCCATAGCGATAAGTCACATTCATTTTTCATGATAGAAATTTCACAGTGTTTTCTTAAATCTATTTTTCAGCTTAGATAAGTGTTTTTCGTCATAGTTAAATCATTTAATCAACTCACGATACTAAACCAGACGCTATTTCAATGTATCGATTAACTTATGAAGGGATTTCAGACTCAATTAAACTTATAATAATTAATAACGAAAAAATGGTACGAACTTGATACCCTATTTAATAATTAGCGTGCAAACAATTGATTTTAAATGAGTAAAATAAAAATTAATTAATATTATGTATATCAATTCAACGGAGACATTATGGGCCCATTAATGCTTGATATATCAAGTTACGAACTTGATGCTGAAGAACGAGACATATTGCAACATCCAACGGTTGGCGGCATCATTTTTTTCGCCCGAAACTACCATGATCGTAAACAGTTAGATGCGCTAATTAAAGACATTCGTAAAACGGCTAAACGCCCATTATTATTAGCCGTTGATCAAGAAGGTGGACGCGTTCAACGATTTCGTAATGAGTTTTCATTATTACCGCCCGCACGCGCATTTGCAGAATCCAACGATGGCTTATCATTAGCACATCAAGGTGGCTGGTTAATGGCCGCAGAGCTCTTAGCCATGGACATTGATTTAAGCCTTGCACCTGTTCTAGATCTCGGCTTTGATTGCAAAGCCATTGGTGATCGTGCTTTTTCTGACCAACCCAAACACGTTGCTAAATACGCTGCGGAATTTATTAAAGGCATGAAACAAGCTGGAATGGCAGCCACTGGTAAACATTTCCCTGGTCACGGAGGCGTGCTTGCTGACTCCCACTTAGAAACCCCCATAGATGCGCGAGATAATATTATTGAACACGATATGCAAGTGTTCCAATATTTGATTGAACACAACTTGCTTGATGCGATGATGCCAGCACATGTGATTTTCAATGCTTATGATGATCAACCAGCCAGTGGCTCTGATTATTGGCTCAAAACGATTTTACGTCAGCAATTGCAATTTAAGGGCGTAATATTCTCTGATGACCTGAATATGAAAGGCGCTGATGTGCTTGGCAGTTACAGTGAGCGTGCAAAACTCGCACAACAAGCGGGCTGTGATATGGTGATGTTATGCAATAACCGTCAAGGTGCTATTGAAGCCTTAGACGGATTACCTCAAACACAAGCGCCTATTCTAAATTCATTATTAAAAAAACCATGCGGTGATTATCAAGAGTTAACACAAACCCGCCAATGGAAAGAAATCAGTGAAAATATCACTCGACTTCATGATCAATGGCAACAGAGCAAATAATACAGATTAACTCGTATTAAACAGCTCGTTTCATAAATGATGTTTTTAATATAAAAATAATGCCACGATTGACTATAACGTGGCATTATTTTAGAGAAAAATCGCTATTCTACGACATATAAATAGATGTTTTTGGCATTTTAGAAAACGTCTGACAAAAACGAGAAAAGTCTTCAAAAGGCATTGGCTTACCAAAAAAATAACCTTGTTGTAAATACACCCCATGCTCTGCTAAATAATGAGATTGTGCTTGTGTCTCAACACCTTCTGCAATCATCTCCATACCTGCTTCTTTTCCAAACGCAATAATCGAATTAAGTAGAGACAGTTTAATATCACCAGTACCGATATTATCAATAAACATTTTATCAATTTTAAGGCTACGAATATTCAACTCTTGAATATAACTAAAACCACCATAACCAGTACCAGCATTATCCAATTTTACATCAATGCCTTTTGCTCTCAATTGTTCAATAACTTCAGACGCTAATACTAAATCGGTAAAACGCTTTCTTTCTGTTACTTCAAAAGCAATCTGTGAAGGCTGTAATGAGGAGCCCTCTAACATCGCCATCGCATTAATGATGACTTCTTGAGTTTCTAAAAGATCAGGAACCACATTAATGCTAATAATCGGATGGGGTTGATGCCAC
>CAMQZF010000267.1 GCA_947039525.1 uncultured Photobacterium sp.
CGTCAGCACCGCCATTATCTTGAGTGATAAAGCCGAAACCTTTTTCTTCGTTAAACCATTTTACTAGACCAGTATTTGAATTAGACATATGTGTCCCTTAAATTTTTAATATTCAGAAAGTTGCCGTGAAAATACGACGTGCTGAGAGTTGAATTATTAAATTGCTATGATGATGAAGCTAAGGGAAACAACGGAGGACAAAAACTGCTAAGAAGATGTATCAGAGGTTTTACTTGGACTTGATTTTTCATTTTTTAATTAATAACTCTTTAACAACATAGCGAGGTTCATAATAGAGCAATACGAGATTTAGTCAACATAAACATTCAAATTCATAAAAATACCCTCTATTTTTGAGAGTCAGCTAAATCATTTTTCATGATTTTTTTCAAAAAAATCAACACTATATCTTTAGTTTTATTTGTTGCAGCTAAATATGAATATTTCAGCGCAAAAAATTATGCATGGATTGTTACTTTTAATGAATAAACATAATAGATCATTTAAGCGTTGTATTTAGTTAGATAAATTTAATTCTGTGAAAAATCAAAAGTTAGATATTTAGGATTTATCCATAGGAATATAGTGTTATTTAATCTTCGTTTTTTGATACCAGAATCTTAGGCTATTAGATGCTCTAACACACTTTGGGGCAGAAGTGAGTCAGCGTTGATTTATCTTGATTCGATAACAGACAAAATTAATTCTTTGTACAAAGAAAGGCTTTTATAAGCTGTTTTATTCTTAATATAATTTCACTTGAGTTCCTATCTTATTGTTTTATATTACTTTATTTACATCTTTGAACTGTTTTTTAATGAATGTATTGTTATAACCCATTGATTTTAAAAAAATAAAAAGGATCTAAACGAACATCTAGATCCTAAATAAGTTATCAGCCTACTCGAGAATCGGCATTTTTCTATGGAAAAAACAATAACAAACGTTATTAAGATCTCGTACTGTTTGTTATTACATCGATCTTATTTCAACGCCGATGTTTTAATCGCTTGTTCCAGAAATTGCGTAAAGTTATGCCCATGATTGATCAGCATTTTAGGGAACATAGAAATAGGTGTCATACCAGGAAAGGTATTAATTTCATTTAATAAAATCTCACCGTCTTCACTTAAGAAAAAATCAATACGCGATAAATCTTTCAACTTCATTTGCACAAACGCTTTACGGGCAAATTGCTGAATATTCGTAATCTGCTCATCCGTTAAATCTTGTGCCTCTACGTTGGTTAATGAACCACTGCCAGCGCTGTACTTTTCTTCATAACTGTAAAATGTATTATCTGGCGCTTTAACTTCGCCCGGTTTTGTAATAACTAACTCATCACCAAACTGATAAGCCGCAACTTCTAATTCTCGAGGTTTGATTGCTTTTTCAATTAACACTTGATGTGAATAAGTAAATGCCGCATTAATTGCGTCTGTTAATTCTGATTTTGTCGTTACTTTATAACAACCAACAGATGAACCTTGACATGCCGCTTTTACAAAGACGCAACCCCATTTCTCAAACGCTTGCAATGCTTGATCATGGCTTTCTACTGTGTTTTCCGATAAGAACACATAAGGTGTATTTGGAATGCCAACCGCATCAAACCACAATTTAGTTGTGATTTTATTGAAACAATTCGTGCTCGCTTCTGCACCACAGCCAAAATACGGCAAACCCGCCATATCGAGAAACGATTGTAGATCACCCGTTTCTCCTGGGTAACCGTGCACACATGGGATTACATAATCGATTGAAGTACGCTCATCTCCGACGGTTAAGATTTTATCTAATCCGAGCTGACAAAGATGACCATCTTGAGTGATCCATCCGTCATTCGTCATTTCGACACGGATATAACGGATACCATCCAATGTTTTCAATTGTTCTTCAATGTAATTTGCGGATACAAGCGATACATTGTGTTCGCTGCTGCCACCGCCACAAAGCAGTAAAACGTGGATAGAACTCATCATCATCCCTTGTTTAATCAAATAAAGGCGGTAATACACCGCCAAACTTGAGGACGATAGTAATCAAAAATATCGATAGAAGGCAGAGATTGTTCAAAAATTTGCGTTAAATTTCTGACAATTTTCAATTTTCTGTTTGATCAGTTAACGCGAGTGACATTTTTTTGCTCAAAAGACTTCACAAAAGCCCCTTGCTGACGAACAGACTCCGGTAACGTCGCCAAAGCGGCTTTCGCTTGCTCATAGCTTATGTAATCGCCCACCAGCAAGGTATACCAAGGTTGACCGTTCAATTCACCATCCAAAATCCACGCCGGTACATTGTTAGGCAAACTGGCCATTAATGGGTTAAACGCTTCTCGTTGACTTAAACCCAAAACTTGAATTGCAAAATGGGGTTGGTTTATCGTCTCACTGGTTTCTGTTGGCGTTAAATGAATCACATCTTTATTGACTGAATTTTCACTTAATGACACATCGGACGGTGAAATAGGCGCAATACCATCCGTCACTTCCACATTAGGTGCAACAACCGGGGGCAACGGAACGGGCTCTTGAGGCGCATCAGAATGAGACGCACAGCCGGCAAGAACGGAAACAACAGAAGCAAAAGCCAACACTTTGATTTTTTTCATTTTAATCCATTATTTTAAGAGTGCTAAAAAGGCTTTTTCATCATGCCTATCCATCAATCGGCAATCAACCAATAAATTGATCCAAAATGAAACCAAATCCCATTAATTTGAAACCAAATGCGTAAATTTTATCGAGAACGCACATTCTTGCTCAAAAAAATGCGATAGGATAAGCAACAATTGGCTTAATCAATGAAAAGAGACGGATCATGACACAAGTTCAGGCTTTGTTTCATCCCACAAGCGTTGCCATTATTGGCGCATCAAACCGCCCACAACGCCCTGGTTATTTGGTTTTACGCAATTTATTATCTGGGGATTTTCAAGGCCCTATTATGCCAG
>CAMQZF010000268.1 GCA_947039525.1 uncultured Photobacterium sp.
GACTATCGAACTACGAGTGCCCACACAAATTGCTTGGTCAAATTGTTAAAGAGCAACAACCATTCGGTTGTTTGAGGCTGATGATTTTACTCATCTAAGCCGCCAAGTCAACACTTAATATTTAAAATGTCAATTTGGTTTTCGTAACTGAATATGAAAACATATTCCGTTCCGATGGGGCGCATTATAGAGAAAAAGTGATCACTGACAACTCTTTATTTCACTTAGCTTACTCAAGCGATTAAGTTTACGTCATTTCTGTTACTATTTACTCTCAATGTAACATTTGACCGCCATCACACTCACCAAGTAGAAATCAAAACACAATGTCCGTAATATTATTGCGATCATTTTGCAACATATACACAGGTCAATTATCATCTTTTTACTTTATGACGAATAATCTATGAATTTTTTAAATCGAATTCCTGTTTCTCTTAGTATCATAGTCATCATCGGTGCATTGCTTACACAAGCACTGACCTTACTTTTCTCATTACCCTCAGCAATTGCTTTTATTTTGGGTTTTCTCTTTTTTGGCGTTCTTCTTTATAAGTACCCACATTACGTTACTTTCCTTTCTACTTATGAAGAAGATGCCAGTGAGAATAAAACCTTATACGTTGGTAATTTGCCTTACCGCGCTAATGAGAGCGATGTTAAGCATCTCTTTTCACAATATGGTGAAGTCATTGCCGTACGTTTAATGAAAGACAAGCGCACGGGAAAACGTCGAGGGTTTGGATTTGTCGTTATGCAAGGTGACGAAGCCGATGCCGCTGTCACTCAATTAAACAATCACGACTATGGACAACGTACGTTGAAAGTCCGTGAAGCCAATGATCCTAAAAATTCAGATGTGGTAATCGCTGAATAGGACTTAAATGCAGCGTTAATAAATAATGATTTAACGCTGCTTCATTGATTGTTGGTGCGGTATTGTAAGTTAAGTTCAAGTTAGACAATTCAGATAACTCCTCTCCCATTTGATTTAATAAGAAAGTCACTCTCTGAGCAATGGCTTTTCCTGAATCAATAATCGTAACATTCTCTCCCATGATCTCAGCAATTTCAGCCTTTAATAAAGGAAAGTGCGTACAGCCTAAAATGATGCAATCTATCTGCGTTTTCCAAGGTTGAAGAATCTGTGCCAGCTCTTTCAAATTGACGCCTTTTCCTCGCAACTTATCTTCTGCCATCTCCACCAAACGCGTACTGCCCAATAATTTCACTTCGCAGTCTTTTGCGAATTTATCGATGAGGTTTTTTGTATAAGGTCGATGTACCGTTGCCGGTGTCGCTAGTAATCCAATGTGTTTGGTTTGACTTAATGCCGCTGCTGGCTTGATCGCAGGGACAACACCAACCACAGGAATGATTAATGAGGAACGTAAAAAAGGTAAAACAATGGTGCTCGCGGTATTGCAAGCGATCACGACAATATCAATCGCATGCTGAGACACTAATTGATGAATGATGGCGTTAGTGCGATGAATTAATACATCATCAGCCAATTCGCCATAAGGAAAAGCAGCATTATCAAAAACGTAAATGTAGTGTTGGTTCGGTAAGATGCGTTGAATTTCTTGGTAAATGGATAAACCACCCACTCCAGAATCAAAAATCAGGATATTTTTCACGGAGACCTATGACCATATTAATGATGACAACTGGAACAAATCATACTGCGAATGATCATAATATCCGACTTTTTCATGCAGAGCCTGTATAGGCTCTGCATCTTTATCAGTATTAGAATTGATAGCTGACCGTCGCGTAGTAGTTACGCTCAGGGGTTTGATAACCTGCTGCGGTTTCGTATTTCTTATTCAATAGATTACCGACTTGTGCTCGAACCGTAAGGTTATCCGTCACTGCATACGATGCCGATAAATCAACTAGAGAATACGAGCCTAATTTGGTTTTATTCGCAGCATCGTCAAAACGCTTACCTTGATACAAGTAACTCACATCAAATTGCCATTGATTGTAATTATAGCCAACATTCCACTTTGCACTTTCACGAGAACGACGCTGCAATTGTTTGCCGTAATTATCACCTTTGCTTAGATTCTCAGGATCCAAATAGTTAAATGAAATCTGTTGTGAGAATGGACCTGTATCAAAGTTCGTTGATAACTCAATGCCACGAATGCGTGCTTTATCAATGTTATTAACGGTGGATCCGGTAGAGGCAATCATGTCCTTAATTTCATTTTGGTACGCAGCTAAACGCCAACCAATAACAGAATAATCGCCTTCTAAGGCTAACTCATAATTTTGAGATTGCTCTGGCTTTAAGTTCGGATTTCCTGACCAATAGGGTGTTTTTGGCCAATATAAGTCATTAAATGTGGGTGCTTTGAATGCTGTGCCTACCGATGCAGTCACACGAAGTTCAGGGGTAAAACGCCATCCTGAGCCTAACTGCCATGTCGTATGATCGCCGTATGCACTATTATCGTCATAACGTACATTACCTTCTAACTGGAAAGGCTCTGTATTATACGTTGCTAATACATAACCGGCTGTATTCGTACGACGATCTTTAGCATAACGACTGGATGTGTTTTTTACTTTTTCCGCATACCAATCGACACCACCGCCAAGCTGAATGCTTGGTGTCCATTGATATAAGTTACTCCAGTTTGCCACAGTTCGATTCGTACCAATGGTACTTGGCATTGAACCTTGTCCTAATGACGTTCCAGAGTCTTCATTATTCGCCACAGTTAATGTCGAATTTAATTTATCTTGATGATATTTTACTGAACCTGCAATGTTATACAGATCATTATTAGTCTGATCCGCACCACCCCATGGGTTAGCGTATTCCACACTGTTGGTTTGGTAATAACCATTCATGGCAACTTGCCAGTTATCGTTAATTTGATGACCAATACTTGCCATCACATACTGATTAC
>CAMQZF010000269.1 GCA_947039525.1 uncultured Photobacterium sp.
CACAGAGATCGCTCGCCGAGAGGATAACCGATAATTATTATGTTCACTGCCATTACTGTCCGTATGCCCAACAACAAAAATGACATGATCCTGATAATGATCTTGAATATGTTGGACAATGTGACTTAATTGCTCTTTTGCTTTTAAGCTCATCGTATGGCGATCAACCTGAAAGATGAGTGCATCGGGCAAGGTTAGTTGAATTAAATCTTGGTCTAACGTTGGATAATGCAAACGTACGCTGTTGATGTAACTCTGATCCAACTCACCAAAAGAGGTCTTCTTTTTCACCATGGTTTTATTTAACGCGGCTTGAGAAATAGAAACGGTGCCAGGGGCCAAAATAATGACATCTTTTAACTCTGATTTGATCATTCCCCTAGAATCGGATTCACTAACAACCTCAATCATTGAGTGATTACGTTCTGATACAAGTAAAGCATGTTCAGTGTGCTTTTTTGTGTTACATCCCCACAAAGTCGGCAGCCAGAGACACAAAACAAACAATGGATTTGACAAAATACTTGGCATCAACCTCTCCATGGCAGCGCAATATTGTGAGTATAGAACAAGAAAATACGCTGACGACCACCAATATTACGGATGAAATCAGCCGTCATTTATTATGATTACCTTTACTAGACCGTTTATTCTCACCAACGAAAAATCAATCCAATAAAAATAGACAATGATGTAAACACAAATAAAACGTCATCGATAAAGAGATCAGCAATAATGAAGAAAAAGCCCACTTTATCCCTATAAGAATACAGTAACGCTTTTTCTTTATTTTATTTAAATCACAATCTGATACTAAAATATCATTAATCAAAACGTGACTTAAACATCGTCGATGCCTATTTCTGCTTATACAAAAAATTCAATGACGTCATACTCATCGGCAATTCAGAAGACTTATTACGATATGGGTTCAAGTTATTTCCCATTAAGGTATCGTCATTATTCAAATTAGCGGGTAGATTCAGTCGATCATCCGCAGTACGCTCAATAGCAACCAACACAAATTGCGCCGATATATGGGGAAAGAATTTTGACATGCTTTTATCCTCCGTAATAACGAATCCAATCCTTTTACGTTTTAAGTATTGCAGCAATTACCAAAGTAATGGCGCTATTTTTCAATGAAAATATTCCATTATGAATAGATAAATAAAGGCTTAAGAAGCATGAAGTAATCAGAACTTGAAGTAACAGAAAAGTGATACAAAGAAATCAAAAACACAATAAGATTTTGGTAAAACGCCATCCGTTGGCATTTTACCCAAAACATCAGAAAAAATGAAAATTAAGCGCGCGGAGTGGACTGACGAACTGTAGTGTGCTCAACATCATGATCAACGGCATTACGACGAAGTTGACAGCCATTGCCATCAAAACAACCACAACTTAGACAACGTTTCGCCTCAATCACAGCATTACAAGACGTGAATCCTTTTTCCACTTCAGCAAAACTCAAATGACGTTCAGTCACGGTTAACTCTGGCATGTGTGTACGCAAAATACGCCTTAAGGCATTACGAGTATTTTTCTCTAGCTGTTCAGGTGTTTTACCCGGAACTAATGTTTGAATCGCGGACGTTAAATGAGTCACATGATCTTTTCTGACCAAATTCAATTTTTCAATATTGGTTGGACGGAAAGATTGAGTATAGAGTGTCTCCATATCACCACCAAAGCGAGCATCAATGGCTTGTGCCGCAAGGCGTGCATCGGCAATCGCCTCAATTGCTGTTGCTGGACCACGGCGGAAATCACCAATACCAAACACATTATCGATCCCTGAGTGCATGGTGTTTTCATTCACTTCTAAGGTATTCCAACGACTTAATGGCAAACTGAATTCATCATTGTCTAAAAAGCTCAAATCCGTTTGCTGAGAAACTGCCGAAATGATGGTATCAAACGCTTCAGTGACAAACTCCCCTGTCGATTGAGGCGAGCGACGACCAGAAGCATCGGGTGCTCCAAGTGTCATTTTTTCTAAAATAACCTCTTTCACTCGCCCGTGCTCATCGGCAATGTTTTCCACAGGATTGGTTAAAAAATGGAATTTCACCCCTTCTAATTCCGCTTCTTCAATTTCATAATCTTCCGCAGGCATGTCATCACGAATACGACGGTAAATCAACGTCGTATCCGCACCAGTTCGTAACGCGGTACGTGCGCAGTCAATCGCTGTATTTCCGCCACCGATTACTGCCACTTTTTTACCAATGGAGAGCTTATTGTCCATCATGCGATCTTTAAGATAATCAACTCCCAAATAACACCCAACCAAATCACTGTTGGTGTAATTCATTGGACTGGCTTTCGATGCGCCCACGGCTAAACATACCGCATCGTATTCATCGGATAACGCGGATAATGTAAAATCGTTACCTAATGTTTTTGAGGTTTGAATCGTCATGCCATTCAGACACATTAATTCTATTTCTTTATCTAAAATATCTTTAGGTAAGCGATACTCAGGAATACCATAACGCAACCAACCTCCCGCTTGAGGCATTGACTCAAAAACGGTGACATCAAAGCCTTCATTACTTAAAAAGTAACCACAACTTAACCCGCCAGGTCCACCGCCAACAATGGCAATTTTTTTACCTTTACTGGCTTTTTTCTGCGGGCGGTACGATTCGATAGCGGCTAAATCTAAATCCCCTGCATAACGTTTTAACTGACGAATGGCAATAGGGCCATCGACAAAATTACGCTGGCATTTTGCTTCACAAAACGCAGGGCAAACACGACCAATCGATAAGGGCATTGGTAAGGTCTTTTTAATCACTTCAACCGCTTTTTTATGGTCATTTTGCGCAATAAAATACAAATAAGACTGAATATCAACACTTGCAGGACACGCTTGCT
>CAMQZF010000270.1 GCA_947039525.1 uncultured Photobacterium sp.
TTTGTTGTATGACTAATGCCTTTAAATCAATGTTATTGATTAGAAAAAAAGTCAAAGTTATATTATTATGTGACTTTTGTTAAATAATTGAGCGCATTTTTTTAAATAATATTGTGACATCAGAGATTTGATTGAGGCAAGGAGGCATCAATGACAGAAATACAGGATTCGTTGTGGCAAGCGGCAACCATTATGCTGACTGGAATGGTCGTGGTGTTTATTTTTTTAACGTCGTTAATTTTCTTAGTGAAGCTGCTTGCGAAAGTCGCTGGTGAAGAATCAACCGTGAACGTGAGTACGGACGTCATCTCATCACCCTCTGTGAATGAGGGAGCATTATCACCGACTTTAGTTGCTGTGATCTCTTCTGCTGTAGTGCAATATCGACAACGCCATTTAAAGTAAGTGATTAAATCCATAGGATTTTTTACAAGGAGTTTTACTATGTCTAAGCCTTTAGCCATTACTGATGTGGTGTTGCGTGATGCTCATCAATCATTATTTGCAACCCGTATGCGTATTGATGATATGTTGCCAATTGCTCAACAGCTCGATGATATCGGGTATTGGTCATTAGAAACATGGGGTGGTGCAACCTTTGATGCTTGTATTCGTTATCTGGGAGAGGATCCTTGGGATCGTTTACGAGCTCTAAAATCCGCGATGCCCAAAACCCCAATGCAAATGTTGCTAAGAGGGCAAAACCTTTTAGGTTATCGTCACTATGCTGATGATGTTGTGGATAAATTCGTTGAACGTGCACATCATAATGGAATGGATGTGTTTCGAATCTTTGATGCAATGAATGACATTCGCAATTTTGAACGTGCCGTAAAAGCTACATTAAATGTGGGTGCTCATGCTCAAGGCACGTTGTCTTATACCACCAGTTCTTTCCATACGATAGATAATTGGGTGGATTTAGCAAAGCGTTTGGAAGATCTCGGTTGTCATTCGTTGTGTATTAAAGACATGTCTGGGTTATTAAAACCTTATGAAGCCTATGAATTAATTACTAAAATTAAATCTTCTTGTGATGTACCGTTGGCTTTGCACTCTCATGCAACAACGGGTCTTTCGACCGCGACGGCAATTAAAGCGATTGAAGCGGGGTTGGATATTTTGGACACTGCGATATCGCCGATGAGTCAAACTTATGGTCATACGCCAACAGAAACTGTTGTCGCCATGCTACAAGGTACGGAGCGTGATACTGGATTATCTTTGGATCAATTTGCACCGATTGCGACTCATTTTCGAGAAGTTCGTAAAAAATATGCTCAGTTTGAAGGCAGTTTAAAAGGGGTGGATGCTCGTATTTTACTGGCTCAAGTACCTGGCGGCATGCTAACGAACATGGAATCCCAATTGAAAGAACAAGGGGCGAGTGATCGTTTTGATGAGGTCTTGGCTGAAATTCCTCGTGTTCGTGAAGATTTAGGGTTTATTCCATTGGTGACTCCAACATCCCAAATTGTGGGTACTCAAGCGGTTTTGAATGTACTGACTGGAGAACGCTATAAAAGTATTAGTAAAGAAACCGCAGGGATTCTAAAAGGAGAGTATGGTTCGGCTCCTGCACCTCTTAATGCTGAGTTACAAGCTCGTGTGTTGGAAGGCAAAGAGGTGATTACTTGTCGCCCTGCGGATTTATTAATGGATGAGATGGAGACTTTAAAAGAGGATCTTCTTCAACAATCGAAAGAGCAGAATATTACATTGGCTAATGAGGTTATTGATGACGTATTAACTTATGCACTCTTTCCACAAGTTGGTTTGAATTTCTTGAAAAATCGTCATGATGCAACGAATTTTGAGCCAGTGCCAACAGGTAAACTCATTGAATCGTCTGTGAATTCTGAAGAAGTGACCCTGCCAGTTGAAGCCTTTAGCGTTAAGGTTAATGGGCAGTTATTTGATGTGGAAGTTGGACCCAGTGGTGAATTGGATGCGATCACTGAAGTGACATCTTCAACAAAGACAACGGTTGCACCTATTGCCGCAGCATCGATTGCTGCGGTATCAGAATCTATTCCAGCGCCTTTGGCTGGTAATATTTTTAAAATTGAAGTGAAGCCTGGTCATACAGTTTCTGAAGGCGATATTTTGATTGTATTGGAAGCCATGAAGATGGAAACGGAAGTACGTGCTGCACGTGATGGTGTGATTCAAGAGTTGTTGGTAAAAGAAGGCGATTCCGTTTCTGTTGGTACCCCAATTCTCAGCTTGGTTTAGTAAGGAGTTCCCATGGACGGGTTGTTAAAACTATGGAATGAAACGGGTCTTGCTAACTTTGAGTCTGGTCAACTGGTGATGATTGCCGTTGGTTTGATCTTATTATTTTTAGCGATTCGTAAAGGTTTTGAACCATTGCTGTTATTGCCTATTGGCTTTGGTGCCATTCTCGCTAATATTCCCAACGCTGGATTTACGGATCCTGGTGGTTTGTTGTATTACATCTATCACATTGGCATTGAAACTGGCATTTTTCCGTTGCTGATTTTTATGGGTGTCGGGGCAATGACGGACTTTGGTGCCTTAATTGCGAATCCAAAAACTTTATTATTAGGCGCTGCGGCGCAGTTTGGTATCTTCTTTACTTTATTTGGTGCCATTCTATTAAACCTTGTACCAGGGATGGAGTTCTCTCTTGCTGATGCGTCTTCTATTGCGATTATTGGTGGTGCAGATGGCCCTACGGCGATTTTTCTGGCGAGTCGATTGTCACCTGATTTATTAGGGGCAATTGCTGTTGCGGCTTACAGTTACATGGCATTAGTGCCCATTATTCAACCACCGATCATGAAAGCGTTAACGACGCCTGAAGAGCGTCAAATCGTGATGAGTCAGCTGCGTACGGTCAGTAAAACTGAGAAAATTTTG
>CAMQZF010000271.1 GCA_947039525.1 uncultured Photobacterium sp.
AAGTGACTCTTACCAGCCAAACGGCTCACAACCATGTTTGTGGCTGTTCTAAATGCTGGAAACCCAATGGGGCTTTATTTTCTCAAGTTGCCGTAATCAGTCGAGATCATCTAACAGTGACAGACAATGCTGATAAATTGACCATTGTTGATCCAAGTGCCACGATTCAACGCCATGCCTGTAAAGGTTGTGGGGTTCATATGTATGGTCGTATTGAAGATACAAACCACCCATTTTTCGGTCTGGATTTTGTGCATACAGAATTAAGTGGAAGAAGCGGTTGGTCAGCGCCTGAATTTGCTGCTTTTGTTTCTTCCATTATTGAAACCGGCACCAAATCCGAAGAAATGCCAGCAATTCGTGATCGTTTACATGAATTGGGATTAACCCCTTACGATTGCCTATCACCAGCCTTGATGGATGTTATTGCCACTCACGTAGCTCAAGCAAAACACTAAGATTGATTCTAAAGCGCCACCTCTACTTGATAGCATGTAAAGGTGGCTCATTATTGAATCAATAAAGATGATCATTGCGTCACAAAATACATAATGATATTCAAAATCCAATAATACAGCGTCACTGAATAACGAAATATAGTATGGACACCAAACGCACTACTGTATTTAAATGCAGTAGTGCGTTTTTCATCCTCTTATTTCACTCTCACTCAGCGATATAATCCAGAATTACGCTTTGTTATCACTGCTCTTTAGATCATGAACAATACCTTGCACTGAGTTCAGTAATAAAGACACCAACATATCATTATCAATGGTTTCCCCATTTAGCACTCGAGCGAGAATATCACTGGCAAACAGTTGCAAAGATAACACGATATCAGGTTGTACTTTTTTCAGCTTATTCATATTACGGCAGTCATTCACAACAACCACGGTTTTGACGTCTTTCGCAATTTCTTTTACTGATAGAATAAAAAACGCATTGTCCGCATCATTCTCACCCAAGGCCAAGGCGGATTGAGCATCACAAATACCGGCCTTTAATAGTACAGCCTCGTCATTCATATCACCAAAGACAAGATCCAAAGCTTCGCGTTGACTCTCATCAATGTCATCGACTGAGCGATTAGTAATAATCGTCACATGCTGACCACGCGCAATTAACTGTTTTGCCGTGTTCACTGCCAAACCGGATAACCCACCAATAATAAAATGATTTTCTCGATGCATTTTTTTCTCTTTTCCTTTCACTAAACGATTCAAACCACCAGTAATCAATGGCCCAAAAACAGAAGATGCCGATGTCGCAAACACGGTGATCCCTGCAACAATGACAGACATAGTGAATAAACGTGCTGTCATCGAAACAGGCACAATATCGCCATATCCCACCGTGGTCATGGTTTCAATCGCATAATAAAACGCTGTCATTAACGACGTAATTTTAGGCTGAAATCCTTCACCAAAATATAAAGCGCCATAAGCCGAATAGAGCAATAAGGCAACAAAACTGACAATGGCAAAAATGGTACCCGCAGTAACACTGCTCCGCTGAAAATCATTCCGCCACCAAACTAAGACGACAAGTGTCACCAATGACACCATCAGTGTCGGCGTCCATTGCCCATGATAATGCCAAGTATAAATACTCGCGATCACCAGTAACAATAAACTGATCACCCACGCCACTTTGGCTCGGAAAAATAACCCGATCACACACAGCGCCAAAAACACACCGAGCATAAAATACGGGGCATTCGCAAAAAAGGTTAAATTAATATCCGCATAATTTTGAGGATTAAACAATCGCCATACGTCAATCGGTGCGTGATAAATCGTTCGAATGATCAACACACTGTTGGCTAATACTAATAAACCCGCAAAAATATGCCGTGTACTTCGCGCCAATTTCAACCAAAATGCCCACGTCCATAGCCGAGACATCATGCCTATCCTTCCTTATGATTATCCTGATCGTGAGCAAGCCCGATCAGTAATTGCCCAAATGCCAAACCTTCATCGCCACAAGAAAGTTGGGAGGAAATTAAGCATCGCACACTATCAGGTAATGCAACCTGAATTAAATGGACCAACAGATCGTTATGAAATACACCGCCCGTTAAAATCAAATCTTGTACTTGATAAACATCGCTCATCTCAAGAAACTTCTCAGCTAAGGCTATCGCCAATGCTTTATGGAATGACCATGCCTTATACTCAATCGTGCCAATTAACAGTGACCAGTCTTTCCAAAAAGAAAACAAATCAAATTCATGATTATCTAACCAATGAATACGTAATGAGATCGTCTCTTCCTGTGTCGAATAACGCTCAGCCAACGTCATCAGTTGGATTGCCGCCTCACCCTCATAGGAAATACGATCAAAACACACCCCCAAAGAAGCAGCGACAGCATCAAACCAACGTCCCATGGATCGAACTTGTGGGCATTGGATCTTGTTCTCTAACGCTTTCTCCATTATTGCGATCGGTTTATGAGCCAGATCAGAAGATAAGATCGCATTGTCTAATAACTCCGGTGCAAATTGAGCTAAATGAGCAAACCACATTCGCCATGGTTCTTTAGCCGCTTTATCGCCTCCAATCCAAGCAACCGTAGGCATTCCGCCAATACGTAAAACAATGACGACTTTGATAGCCTGAGTGGGCATCGCGATACACCGCACTAGGCTTACGATCAAACAGAGCAAGGAAATGACGTAACGTCTTTTGATAAGCTGATTGGTTTTCTAATGTTGAGAGATCACCAAGATATTGACTCATGATCGCGCTATTTTGATACCCAAGGGCAAAACTGGCTTTCAGATCTCCCCCCAGTGCCAAAGCACCATCAGCACCAGAAAACCCCTC
>CAMQZF010000272.1 GCA_947039525.1 uncultured Photobacterium sp.
GCACGACTAAGAGATATTGAGTGTTCGACTGGCTTTTTTATATTGAATTCGCCATCCCATCCATTGTGGAAGCTCCCAGCGTTTAGGGTCATGTTTGGTATTGCCTTTCACATAATGCAAGATGATGCGCTTTCCTATTGTTTGATATTCAACACGCAAAGTGAGATCCGCTAAGTTTAAGAGATTTGGGTAAGCCATCGAAAATTCGTCTTTTTCCCATTCTGGAATGCCATTAAATGGCAAATCGTCAGCAGTGAATAAAGCAAAATCTTCAGGTAATTCAATGCCTAAATCATGGCGCTGTTGGTGAAACCAATCTTCAAAGACCACTGCGGTGTTATCTCGAGTGCAATATTGCGGGTCGTATTTCCCCAGTGTGAGATACAAATTCCACTGTTCAATCTCTTTACGACGTTGCTCTGAAAAATCCAGCAGTAACTGATTATCATCGAGCAATTGAATCCATTGAGCGTCATCGAGGGTTTGAGTCTCCGATTCCCATGTTTCATTGATTAATCGTCCGCCATAATAGCGTTGGATGAGGCTTATACATTGCCCATTTTGCCATTGACTCTCTTTAATGGTGGTGTCACCGATATTAAAGTCATTCAACCATGATAATGGAATCGGTGCTAAGCACGTTGCCAATGTGAGAGTTTGGCGGGCTGTTTTCCCGGTGAGATGAAACTGATCAAAAATCAACGCAGCTTCCGCTGTATTAGGAAAATGTTGTTCTCGTCCTAATTGCATTTCAATCAGTGAATTACTGAACGCTTGGCGGCGCTTTTCTCGACGGACAAACACCAGTTCTGGAAAGTGCTCAGCAATGATTTTTAGCCATTGCGCTCGATTAATACGACTGGCAACACTTAACTGAGGTAATGAGAGCGTTTCCCTTATTTGCTGAGCGAGTTGTTGTGCTTCTTTGATGGCATCAGATTGCAAGGTCAAACTTTCAGGGTAATGACCCCGAACCAATTGAATTAAGCGCATGGCATCACATCCATCGGGTGACCATTTCTCGAAATCCTCTATGGCATCGTCATTTTTCGGCATTTGATATAAACGTTGAGAGATGGATAATGCGGATGCCAGATCCACCATGGCTTCTTTCGTGGATTTTGTCGGCATTAGTGTGATTAAGTGAGCAAATAAGGCATCAATTGGCAAAGGAGCTAAGCGTTTACCATGTTCTGTAATCGCACCTTCTGTATCAATTGCTTGCATTGCTTGCAATCGTTTAACCGCCTGATCATGGCTTTTTTGAGGTAAGGGATCAAGAAACGATAAATGCTGTAAATTATGTCCACTGTGTGCGGCTGACAGCATCGGTTCTATCAACTCTTCTCGATGCATTTCTGGCGGTGTCATCAATTCTAACGGAGCTGATAGCCCATATAAGCGATAACACAATCCCGCAGCTGTGCGTCCTGCGCGCCCTTTGCGTTGTTCTCGACTGGCTTGAGAGATAGAGTGAAGAGTCAATACGGTTCGACCGTGTTGCTGGTGGGTTCGGCGTTCTAAACCGGAATCAATAACAACGGTGATATTTGGAATGGTAAGCGAGGTTTCTGCAACATTGGTTGCCAAAATTAATCGCTTGTGATCACTGGGGGTTAATGCTCGTTGTTTATCAAAATCTGAAACAGTGGCATGTAATGGAATGATCTCAACGGATTGTGGGTAGGATTCTGCCCATGATTTTAAAGTACTTTGACACTGTTGAATTTCTTTTCGACCGGGTAAAAAAATCAACACATCTCCGTCATGATCGTCTGGAAGTCGATTGAGTGCACCGATAAGATTCTTGTCGATATATCGAGCATCCGGAGCGCGACGAGGATCATCCGCTAAGTATGTTACGTCAACAGGAAACATGCGCCCCTCTGCTTGCAAAGCTTTTGCATTCAGATATTTTGCTAATCGTTGTCCTTCTAGCGTTGCCGATGTCACGATAAGTCGATGGTGTTGACGCTCTTTTAATATGGCCAATAACAAGTCTGTGTCCCAACGGCGCTCGTGAAATTCATCAATCATAATAACCGCATAATCGGTTAACCCATTTTCACTGAGCCAACTTAATGTCACGCCTGGTGTGGCAAAAACAATGTCAGTGTCCTCATTGTAACGATGGTCAAAGCGGATGGCGTATCCGATTCGTTGACCTAATTCACTGTGGTCTTGTTCAGAAAGAAACGTTGCAAGAGTCGTGCAGGCTAAACGTCGCGGTTCGATAACCAACACGCGTCCTAGTGATCGTGCCCATAATGGCAATCGGGTGGATTTTCCTGATCCCGTTTCTGATTCCACCACAAGATGATGGTGGGGTAAAAGGCGTAGAACATCGGATTGGATTGCGTCGATGGGTAAACTCACAGCAGGCTCACACAATGAAGAAAAAACAAAGTGTACTGTAGGGCATGAAAAACCCAAATAAATTTTAGACCATCGAGATCTTTAGAAGTTCAACTGAGGGAGTTAGAGGATATAAATGATATTGGAAACTAGTTGGCTACATTGAATTTTCATTTAAAGAAAAACTCACCATAAATCATTACTGATGCCATTAACTGAATAGAATTTGATTCTTTCGTTGTAATTTATAGGCTCATAAGTCTATTGAGATCACATTTCTAGTTATTATGTAAACTTATGAGTTTACAGGTTGTCTTTGTCAGGATAATTTACTGCCAATGAAATTTAATAAAGCACATTGGAAGGCTGTTTAATGAAAAAAATACTACCTTTAGCATTCGTTGGCATTATGAGTGCAATGGCATTTGCACCAGTGGCTCAAGCGGGG
>CAMQZF010000273.1 GCA_947039525.1 uncultured Photobacterium sp.
AACCGACATCGCATGCCCAGTTTTTTAATTACGCATTTAATCCAGCAACATAACCCGAGCTCCAGGCCCATTGGAAGTTATAACCGCCTAACCAACCACTCACGTCCATCACTTCGCCCGCAAAAAACAAACCAGAAACGGCTTTCGATTCCATGGTTTTCGATGACAGACCATCGGTATCTACACCACCTAAAGTGACTTCTGCCGTTCGATAGCCTTCTGTGCCATTCGGTAAAATACGCCAAGCTTGGAAATAACCGACCGCGTTATCCCACTCTTTATGCGTAAATTGCTTTAAGGGTTTATCGGCAATCTTCCCGTACGCCAATAAGATCTCAACCACACGTTTCGGTAACCAACGCGATAACGCATTTTTTAAGGTTAAATTCGGTTGTTGCTCTCGAACCTCTGTCAAAGCACCATTCAGATCCAGATCAGGCAGTAAATTAATGGTCACAGCTTGCCCTGCTTTCCAGTAAGACGACGATTGCAATACCACAGGCCCTGATAAACCACGGTGTGTGAACAATAAATTCTCTCGAAAAATCGTACCGTTTTCAGTTTCAATTTGAGCGGCAACCGCAATGCCAGAAAGCGGCTCAAAGGCCTCTTTTTCTTCTTTGTGCAACGTAAAGGGCACCAATCCCGCCGAAGTAGGTATCACCGACATACCAAATTGCTCCGCCAAACGGTAACCAAAAGGCGTCGCACCCAATTTTGGCATCGATAATCCACCTGTCGCGACGACCAAAGAGGCACATGCAATCTCGGTATTATTCACCGTGAGTACGAAACCAGTGTCGGTTTTTAACACCGTTTGAATATCAGTTTGATAACGTTGCTCTACCGTTGGCAAATCACACTCTTTCAACAGCAAACGCACAATATCTTTTGCGGAATCGACACAAAAAAGCTGACCGTGATCGCGCTCTTCAAATTCAATCTCATACTTAGCAATCAAGCCTAAGAAATCCCATTGACTGTATTGAGATAATGCCGATTTCACAAAATGGGGATTACGGCACACATAGTTATGTGCAGACACATCGTAATTGGTGAAGTTACAACGCCCCCCGCCTGAAATTAAAATTTTACGACCCGGCTTTTTGCCTTGATCTAATACCAAAACAGAGCGTCCACGCTGACCCGCCGTCGCCGCACACATTAATCCTGCGGCACCAGCGCCAATCACAATCACGTCAAACTGTTCTGTCATTTTATTCTGCCTTGTTCATCAATAAAAAAGGGATGCTCTCAAAGCATCCCTTTACATGTTGTGTGTATTTTACCCAGTGAGTACCGGAATACCAACCGCTATCCCACTTTTGGTAACAAAGGGGGTGCCTTAGATAGCGCCTCAATCGTCTCATCCGGAATGTTTAACGTCGTTGTTGAAAACGCAAAATCACCACCATGTTGATGAACAATATCCACCACTTTTAGCATCACATCCTGTTGAACATTTTGATACGTTACCCAATCCACTGTTTTGGTAAAGCAATACAATAAAATATCCAAAGAAGACGTACCGTACTGATAAAAACTCACAATAATGGTTTGGCGATTATCAATATCAGGATGCTTAATCAACATGGTTCTAATTTCATGAGTGATGCCATCAATTAATGCGGAATCTTGATAACGCACGCCCACACTTTGTTTAATCCGACGATTAAACATCCTTGACGCATTCTCGATCACAACCGAACTGAACACCGCATTTGGCACATACAAAGGACGTTTATCAAAAGTACGAATCACTGTCATACGAAAACCGATGCGTTCTACCGTACCTTCAATATTCCGATCAGGGCTACGAATCCAATCACCCACTTTGAATGGCTTATCCATGTAAATCATGGCGCCACCAAAAAAATTCGCCAGCATATCCTTGGCCGCCATACCAGCGACCAAACCACCGACACCACCAAAGGTCAGCATACCCGATAAGCTTAAGCCAAGGTTCTGCATCATCACCAAACCACCGACAATGATGATAACTAATCGCAAGACCTTAGATAATGCACCAATACTGGTGATGTCTTTTGCCGTTGCAGACAAGGCATCTTCGACATTAGTAACAAGGCGAATCAATGCCCATACAAATGTCCAAATAATCAATAATTGACGCGAAGCTTGAAGAAAGTCCGTGGAATAGGTCGTGGTCTTTTCAACCAAAATGCCCAACGAAAGTAACAATGGCCATAAAATGATCAAAAAGTTTAATGGGCGATGCATCGCATGCACCAAACCATTGTCCCATACCATTCTGGTTTTTTGA
Organism: uncultured Photobacterium sp.; assembly: GCA_947039525.1. Taxonomy (GTDB): domain Bacteria; phylum Pseudomonadota; class Gammaproteobacteria; order Enterobacterales; family Vibrionaceae; genus Photobacterium. The sequence continues at coordinate 2,282 of CAMQZF010000273.1, forward strand.
GTGAAAGCCAACCAGCGATGATAAATGAGTTGCCATAAACTCCAAGTCAGAATACTGGCTAGAATTAAAAAACCAATATCATACAACCAATAAGGACTATTCCCTTGTTCCATCTCCAACAGCCAATGAGTAACTTCTTTCATGGTGTGTTTGGTACCGTCGATTTCAATCATTAAGCATCACGCTAAGCGCCTCACCCACGAGAATCAACCAAACATCCAAATTGTGACAAAACATTGACACGAAAAAAGAAATCACCACCCCATGACAGCAATTGCAATGATGCAGACGAAAAAAAGAAGAACAAAAACACTCGCCAAGACAAACAGCTTACGAACTTTAATGCATTTTTGAATGAAGAGTGGATCGTGATGATTTTGATATTGATGGGAACGAATATAATGAAATAAACGAATTTGCTTCGTCACATTGCCTTGTGATTTAAAAAAACCGCGACCATCCACCTGTTAGATCGGAAGAGCACACGTCTGAACTCCAGTCACCGGCTATGATCTC
>CAMQZF010000274.1 GCA_947039525.1 uncultured Photobacterium sp.
ATTATGTCTTATTGGTTTGAAGAGCCGTATGAATCTTTTGATGAATTAGAAGATTTGTACCAGAAAAATATTCACGATAATTCTGAGCGTCGTTTCATTGCTGAAAACAGCGATAAAAAAGCCATTGGTTTAGTGGAGTTGGTTGAGATTGATTACATTCATCGAAGCGCGGAATTTCAGATCATTATTGCTCCTAATTTTCAAGGGCACGGCTTTGCTCGTATTTTAATTCAAAAAGCCTTGGAATACGCGTTCAGTATTTTGAATCTTCATAAAATTTATTTGCATGTCGCAGTCAGTAATGAAAAAGCGATGCATCTTTATGAATCAATGGGCTTTAAAGAGGAAGGTCATTTGGTACAAGAATTTTTTATTAACGGCAAATATTGTGATGTAAAAAGAATGTACATGTTGCAACACGAATATTTGGCGTTGAATGCGTTAGAGGCGGTGGCGAGAGGAAATTAAAGGCAGTAAGAAAGACTGACAATAATGATGTTGAGTTTGTTCACAATGCAACTGGCTTTGATGGATTTTTAAGATTGATTTAATGATCTTTAAACCTAATCCTAACCCCAATGTACTGTTCTGTGTAATAGGATCGATGGGGTTTTTTAATTGTACCAAAATTTGATGATCTTGAGCTTTCACATTAATTTGAATATCACTTGCAATTGGTGCATGACGAATCGCATTTTCAAATAGATTGGCGAATAGTCGCTGCAATAAAATTTCATCGCCTTCTACTTGGTAGTTTTCCGTCATACTCATGGATAAGGTAATGGCTTTTTTTTGTGCCTGAACATTCATACTTAGAATATTATCATCAATTAAACAGCGTAGATTGACACTTGAAAAATGGGGCTGTTGTAGCTCTGGGGTTTGCGATCGTGCCATTTCTAAATGCTGATGTAGTTGAATCGATAATTTTTGAGCATTACGATAAGCGGTATTGATTAATGTATTGGGTGTGGACTGCTGCTGTTGCCATGCTTCTAAATAGTCTAATAGACTACTTAATGGCGTTTTTAGCTCATGACTTAATTGGACCAATAGCTCACGACGTTTATTGGTTTCCTGATGTAATTGAATGATCAGCTTTTCAATATGAACACTCATTCGGTGGCTATGCTCAATAATAGGTAGTAGCTCTTTTGTATGGATGGGAGGTGTGATCGTTAATACTTTTTCTGTGTGAGACTGTAATGATAAATGATCACCGAGTTGGCGTAAGGGGCGAATAAAAGCACTATTAATACGCCAGAGCTGTAAACCTAAAAAACCAAAAATGATAAAAAAGATAGTCATGGTAATCACTAAAATATGAAGGATAATCTGGAACAGCGGCATTTTTGGTAATGGCAATACCCAATACCAAAAGCCTTTATGTGGGCTTGATTGTGCTGCTAATACAACGAGTGAAGTGTTTTGTTGAGTGAGAGGATTATAACCGTAGTGCAATAGGGGTTTCGTCTGTTCTTTTTTTATTTTTATGACATCTATATTTGTACTCGGCGGGATGTTGGGTATTTGAAATTGACCTGTTGCACTTAACTCATACAACTTAGACTTTGGATATAAGGAGTGTGTGAGTGTTGTTAGCGTCTTATAATTAAGCGGTTGAATTGGTTCAGTGGTTAGGGTTTTCAGTGAAACGATGGCTTGTTGCTGGTAAAAAAATAAAGCGTGGTGTTGTTGGCAGAAGAAATAAGCAATATTACAGATGATAATGCTGAGGATAAACCACAATAAGGCAATGAATGAGACGTGGCGTGGAAAAGTCATTTTACGAACACCCTTATGATGCATCAAACACATCAAGATACGTCCAGTTTTGAGAATAAAAATTAAAGGTTGGTTTTCATCTCATTTTTGTGAACACGCTAGCATTCTTTGATGCTCAATCAAGAGAAGTAAGGAGTGCTTGTCTTGTGTTTCATTTTTTATTGATGATTGAATTTAAATTATAATTCAGCATAGCTGATAGTCATCCTATATAGGATTGAGAATAGATGTAAAAATGAGAGAAGTCTTATTTTTGAGGCTGATAAAAAGAGCGATCATAATCAAAGTAGATTGTGATCGCTGAAAGTCAATGACATCTAGAGGTGATTGATGGCTATTGGATTCGAGAGATGGTGACTGTCATGATCGGGTATTGAAATCGATGAGAATAAGACAGATCCGAGGTCGGTAATCCATCGTCTCTGGATATGACTCCGGGATGAAGTCCGACTTGATTAATATCATTACGATCGGCATGAAATCCTTGTCCGCCTAAATGAGGTACTGTGGCTTGTGTTTCAGTATTGTTTTCAGTACCTGAATCCCAAGCGCTGATAGGAAAGGTTACACTGCGATTCAGCGGTATCAGGCTTAAATCAACATTATTTAATGCCCCAAAGCCATCGTTTGTATTTGTTAACATGGTGGCCAGTGATAAGTATTGCGGTGTTTTCGTGGTTAATGTTAATACCTGTTGAGTACTTGGATTAATCACGCTTTTTCCAACTTTAGTGGAATAAATGGCATTATTTTGAACGCTTAAATGAATAAAGGGTTGGGTTTCTCCTCCTTCTGCCAACCGTTCTAATGGATCACTGGCTGGGCTGCCAAGAGTAAAGAGTTGGTATCCCATTGTATGATGAAGCAAGATAACTGGAGATAATGGTTGGTTTGCCATCAGGTTATTAATCGTCACTTTGTAAGTTTTGTCTTGAGTTGATGGCATTGATGGTGTGACGGGCTTATGTGTCGTGTG
>CAMQZF010000275.1 GCA_947039525.1 uncultured Photobacterium sp.
GGGGGAAGCTGGAGTGCATGTTTCTGGCTTAAGTCAACGCCAGTTAATTTCTATTGAGCGTGATGTGTTGAGTAAAAATGATCAATTAGCGATGCACAATCGTGAACACTTTGAAGCCAATGATTGGCTCGTTTTGAATTTGGTTTCTAGCCCAGGTTCCGGCAAAACAACATTATTGACTGAAACATTATTAAAGTTAAAAAATAAAAAAAATTGTGCAGTTATTGAAGGTGATCAGCAAACAGCAAACGACGCGGATCGCATTCGTGCAACAGGCGTACCAGCAATTCAAGTGAATACCGGTAAAGGTTGTCATTTGGATGCTCAAATGGTTCATGACGCTTGTCACCGTCTAAATTTAGCGGATCACAGCGTTCTTTTCATTGAGAATGTTGGGAATTTAGTATGTCCAGCCAGTTTTGATCTTGGGGAAAAATATAAAGTTGCGATTTTATCGGTCACTGAAGGGGAAGATAAACCATTAAAATACCCAGACATGTTTGCTGCCGCGTCATTAATGATTGTGAATAAAATTGATTTATTGCCTTATGTGAACTTCGACGTTAATACGTGCATTGAAAATGCGCGCCGTGTCAATCCAAAGATTCAAGTATTGCAAGTTTCTGCGACATCGGGTGAAGGGATGTCTGAATGGTTAACTTGGTTGGAGCAAGGCGTATGTGCTTAGGTGTTCCAGGGCAAGTTATTGCATTAAATGAACAAGACCCCTTATTGGGAACGGTTTCTGTGTGCGGCATTCAGCGAGATATTAATCTGGCATGTTTACTTGGTGATCACAATAGCCCTCAAGATCTGTTAAATCAGTGGGTACTCGTGCATGTGGGTTTTGCAATGAGTGTCATTGATGAGCATGAAGCACAAGAAATGTTAGCGATTTTGGCGGAAATGGGCAACTTAGAAACAGAAAAGCACGAATTTTCACAATTAGGGAATATCAGCTGATGAAATTTGTTGATGAATTTCGTGATCCTCAATTAGCCAAAAGTTTGTGTGACCGAATTTATAGTCTCATGGCAACGTTGCCTTACAGTGCTCAATCGCCTTTGCAAGTGATGGAAGTTTGTGGTGGGCATACGCATACTATTTTTAAATTTGCGTTAGACCAAATTCTTCCTGATAGTATTGAATTTGTTCACGGTCCTGGTTGTCCGGTTTGTGTGCTACCTCAATCGCGTTTGGACAGCTTTTTATCATTGGCCGAGCGTGATGATGTCATTTTGTGTAGCTTCGGTGACGCGATGCGTGTGCCGGGTAAAAAAGGCTCATTATTGGAGTGGCGTGCAAAAGGGGCGGACATTCGTATCGTGTATTCGCCTTCTGATGCCTTAAATTTGGCTCGTCAAAATCCAGATAAATCGGTGGTGTTTTTTGCCCTTGGTTTTGAAACGACAATGCCATCAACGGCAATGACGTTAAAGCAAGCTGCTGCTTTGAATTTGGATAATTTCTTTGTCTTTTGTCAGCATATAACCATCACCCCAACTCTGGATGCCTTACTGACGACCACAGACGTTCGGGTCGATGCATTCTTATTGCCGGGTCACGTTAGCATGGTGATTGGCTCAGAGCCGTATCAATTTTTGGCCACCAAGCATCACAAAGCGTCGATCACGACTGGATTTGAACCTTTGGATCTCTTGCAAGGGATTTTAATGGTGGTTGAGCAGTTGGTTGAAGGACGCTGTGAAATTGAAAATCAATATCGTCGTGTGGTTTCTGATCAAGGCAATCCCATAGCATTAAAAGCCATGGATGAAGTGTTTGAACCCAAAGCGGAGAGTGAATGGCGAGGCTTGGGTAATATTCCCAACTCCGGCATTACCTTAAAAGCGCCCTATCATCAGTTTGATGCCGAGCGTCATTTTAACCTTATTACAGAAACACAAGAGGATCCGAAAGACAGCGCGTGTGGTTTAGTCTTAACGGGACAGTTAAAACCGAACCAATGTCCACTGTTTGGCGGTCAATGTACGCCAAGCCAGCCTGTGGGTGCCTTAATGGTATCGTCAGAAGGGGCTTGTGCCGCTTATTATCAATATCGTCGGGAGCAACAACAGTGAATGACATTATTACCTTAGCGCATGGCAGTGGCGGCCGTGCTATGCAAACCTTGATCAGTGAACTTTTTCTTTCCGCTTTTGATAATGAAGAGTTGAAAAAACAAGAAGATCAAGCTCGATTATCTTTACCAGAACTGATGGCATTGGGGTCGCAATTGGCCTTTTCAACGGATTCCTATGTGATTGATCCTATTTTCTTTCCTGGTGGCAATATTGGTTCGCTAGCGGTTAACGGGACTGTGAATGATGTTGCGATGGGGGGGGCGATTCCTAAATATTTATCGTGTGGCTTCATTATTGAAGAAGGCTTTCCAATGAGCACACTGAAAACGGTTGTGGAATCAATGGCAAAAGCAGCTCGTGACAATGGTGTTTTAATTGTCACGGGAGATACAAAAGTGGTTCCTCGAGGGGCGGCGGATAAGTTATTTATTAATACCGCAGGGATTGGCGTTATTCCAAGTCATATTCAATGGGGTGCGGCGCAAATTCGTCCGGGAGATAAAGTCATTGTCTCTGGTACGTTAGGTGATCACGGTGCCACCATTTTAAACTTACGTGACAAAATGGGATTAGACGGTCAATTGGAAAGTGATTGTCAGTCTTTGTTACCGTTAGTTGAAGCCGTACGCGGGATTGACGGTGTGAAG
>CAMQZF010000276.1 GCA_947039525.1 uncultured Photobacterium sp.
GGCATGTAAAATACATTGCTCATAATAACTAAACTCCGAATCTAAAAAGATAAATCAAAAATGTGGCTCGGTTTGTTTAAGTCGTTCCTCGTTGGGATGCGGTCATTTTAATAGAATTCAAAAAAGTAACAATATGGTCATATTGAAAATGATTATTACCATTATTTGATGTAATCGAGTGCGCTTTATGGTTGAAAGCAATTAGCAATATTTGTTTAGATTGGCTTCTGTAATATCAAAACCGAACGATTTATGTTTTAAAAGATAAAAAAATCCTGCTTAAAAAGCAGGATTTTAAATGGCTTTATTAAATTAATAATGGATAACAGTACGAATACTTTTGCCTTCATGCATTAGGTCGAAAGCTTCGTTGATGCCTTCCAATGCCATGGTGTGAGTAATGAAATCATCCAGAGGGAATTCACCCGCCATGTAACGTTCAACCAACTCAGGAAGCTCAGAGCGACCTTTTACGCCACCAAATGCAGAGCCACGCCATACACGACCAGTAACCAATTGGAATGGACGTGTTGAGATCTCTTGACCTGAACCTGCAACACCGATGATTACAGACTCGCCCCAACCTTTGTGACAACACTCAAGTGCTGAGCGCATGACATTTACGTTACCGATACATTCGAATGAGAAGTCAACACCACCGTCCGTCATCTCAACGATAACGTCTTGGATTGGCTTGTCGAATTTCATTGGGTTGATGCAATCTGTTGCGCCCAATTTTTTCGCTAGCTCGTACTTGCTCTCGTTGATATCAACACCAATGATGCGGCTTGCACCTGACATTTTCGCGCCGATGATAGCCGATAGACCGATACCACCTAAACCGAAGATAGCAACAGTGTCGCCTTCCTGTACTTTCGCTGTTTTAACAACCGCGCCCATACCAGTTGTAACACCACAACCTAGAAGACATACTTCTTCTAATGGTGCTTCTTTGTTTACTTTCGCTAGCGAAATTTCTGGAAGCACGGTGTACTCAGAGAACGTTGAACAACCCATGTAGTGGAAAATTGGCTGACCATCTTTGTAGAAACGAGTCGTGCCATCAGGCATCAAACCTTTGCCTTGAGTTTCACGAATTGATTGGCATAGGTTTGTTTTACCTGACAAACAATATTTACACTTACCACATTCTGGCGTGTAAAGAGGAATAACGTGATCATCAACCTCAACGCTGGTTACGCCTTCACCCACCATTTCAACAACACCGCCGCCTTCATGACCAAGTACGACAGGGAAGATGCCTTCTGGATCATCACCAGATAACGTAAATGCATCGGTATGACATACGCCTGTCGCCACAATACGGACCAAGACTTCACCTTTACGTGGCAACATTACATCGATTTCTTCAATCGATAATGGTTGGTTTGGACCCCAAGCAACAGCAGCTTTTGATTTAATAAATTGGTCAGTCACAATAAAATTCCTAATCTTAATAATTTTTGATGATATGAAGTGTTTATTCGCTTCATATAAAATTTTGCCAATGTTCTTAATTAAATAATTTCGTTTTATTTATTATTTATTATTAATTATTTATTTTAACGACAGGTTTTATGCCTGCATTCAACATTGGGTAAGTTACATACACAATATTCTCAGTTGAAAAGTTTGTGCGGATTAATTTCTTAATTCGTTTAAAACCATTTTCACCAAGATGTTTTGTAAATAGATTCATATTACGTTTCTCTATTTTGGTGAGAGGATGCGTCGCTACTTAGTAACGAGTCAGTCACTCTTTGTTGGTATGCGGTCATTTTAATTGAATTGGAAAAAGTAACAATACCATTGTTTATAAAATTATTATTACTATTTGGTAATAATTGATTTACGAGTGAAATTTGAAATGATTTCAACAGATGAAAAAATAGGAAAAGATTGAGTATTATCATCAAAATAAATAAGGGAAAGTACAGCGCTACAAAACGTTTACGAAGGTTTAGATGTGAAAAAGCCCGGTCATGCATAACCAGGCTCTTTCAGTTGATGTACATCGTGTTAACGGAATTAATAATACTCTGATTCTAACGTTTGGCTACAATCACAAAAGAAAGATTAACTTTCATTTTCAATTGATTACTACAGATGATCACTAAACCCCTCTTAATTGGGTAAACGATTACCAACATAAAAAAAGCCGATTCTGACATCAGTCACAATCGACTTTCAATGAACAATATAACGGAATAAATAGAATTTTTTAAGCACACTTACGTTATCACAACGTTTTAAAATCATTCCAATTTATCTTCTTGAACGCGTTATTTTACGCACTTTCTTTTTGTGCCTGTCGGCAAGATGGACACAATATTTGATTGGTCTCGCTTTTTAATTGGTAAGCCTCTAACAATAACTCTTTGGGTAATGGCTTTTGGCATTCAAAACAAGAGCAATGAAGAAAAGACGTCAGCAGCTTCTTATGAGCTGGTACTAATGTTTGAAAGCCGTATTGCCGAGCTTTGTTGACTAAGCAATGCGTTAAACAATATTGAGTTGAACTTAATGAAACATATTGGAGCAGTCGATCTTCTAATACGGTATCTCGCATGATGAATTTCCTATAAAAAAGCCCACATTAATGTGGGCTTTTAACGTTAAGTATAATGAATTCGATTACATACGAGCTTCGAAAATCGCGATGATTTCTTCTAGGCTGGCTTGACGTGGGTTCGTCA
>CAMQZF010000277.1 GCA_947039525.1 uncultured Photobacterium sp.
ATGCAATGATGCAATTTTACTTATGCTTTTTTTCCTCGATTACGATGAATGTTCAATTTTGCTTTTGTACGGCGTTTTTCACTGCCGCGTCCACCTCGACGACGTTCACCCTCTTGAGGTACGACTAAGCTTGGTTCAAATCCTTCTAACCATTCCTGAGGCAAGCGATCATCAATCAAGGTTTCAATAGCACGTAACATGGGCTCTTCATCATGGCTTAACAAACTGATAGCGATACCAGCTTGACCTGCACGCCCAGTTCGCCCAATTCGGTGTACATAATCTTCCGCTTTAAACGGAAAATCATAATTAACCACACATTCGAGCTGTTGAATATCGATCCCTCTTGCTGCAACGTCCGTTGCAATAAGCACACGCTTTTGACCTGACTTAAACTCATCCAAGGCACGTTGACGAGCACCTTGACTTTTATCACCATGGATAGAAACGGCTTTAAGACCATCCAGTTTTAATTCAGACACCAATGCATCTGTTGCTTGCTTCGTTTTAACAAAAACCAATACTTGCTGCCAATTTCGCACACCGATTAAATACGCCAATAATTCACTTTTACGCATTTTGTCAACGGGATATACCATTTGCGTCACCGTTTCAGCGGCAGAATTAACCGGAGAAACATCCAAACAAACAGGATCATTTAATAAGTCGTACGCAAACTTTTTAACGGAATCAGAAAACGTGGCAGAAAAGAATAAGGTTTGACGCTGAGCGGGTAAACGTCTCATGATCCGACGTAAATCAGGAGTAAAGCCCATATCCAACATGCGATCCGCTTCATCCAAAATCAGATATTCGGTGTTAGCTAACGTAAAAGTGCCAACATGCGCATGATCCAATAAACGTCCTGGTGTTGCAATCAGGATATCAGCCCCCTGTTTTAATGCTTTAACTTGCACTCCCATACTGGTGCCGCCATATGCCACCACAACATTCAATTTGCTTTCCGTGTTGTAACTGACAATGTGATCGTAAACTTGTTGAGCTAACTCACGCGTTGGCGTCAAAATCAATGCTCGAACTCGTGGCTTCGTCGATAAAGAGTGATCAATCGGATCGCTCGTTAATAAACGTGACATAACAGGCAAACTGAAAGCGGCGGTTTTTCCTGTTCCCGTTTGAGCACCAGCCATGATGTCCTTTCCCTCTAAAATAAGAGGAATGCTTTGCTCTTGAATGGGAGTCGGTTGCTGAAAACCCAACGTATCCAATGCAGTTAATAAAGAAGGGTGAAGCTCAAATGAAAACGCCATGACATATCCTACGGAAACCAAAATCAAGGCGCAGATAGTAGCAGAGAGTTGAAAGGGAGACTATGCTCTAAAAAATCAGAATAACTGATCTAATAATAGAAATATAACACGAAAAAATTCAAATCAACTGGGTTAAATAAAGATGTTACCACCAAATATTTAACCCAATCTATAAAGTTATTTGAGATTTAAGAAAGCGGCACCACGCACACCACCAGCATCGCCGTATTTCGCTTTAATAATTTTAGGAGGACGAGAAACAGACAATAAATGCTGAGGCAAACGCTTAGGGAGTTCATCATAAATGACATCAAAATTAGACAACCCGCCACCTAAGACAACCACATTCGGATCCAATCCAGTAAAGATATTAGCAAAACAAATGGCTAATAATTCTAAGAAACGGTCAACATGTTCTACAGCCTTCACTTCACCGATATGATATTGCTCAATAATCATCGGGGCTTTTAATGTCTCGCCATAATAAGCTTGATAAAGCAGCTCAAAGCCACGACCAGACAAATAATTATCCAAACATCCTTTCTTACCACAGCCACATTGCAACAGTGGCGCGTTCTCGCCAAGATGGAACCAAGCATCAATCGGTAAACGAGCATGACCTAACTCACCACCCACATGATTCATGCCTGAAAACACCTTACCATTAAACACCATACCGCCACCAAATCCGGTACCAAGAATTAATCCCAGCACACCAGGCTCATGACGCAAAGATTCATCCCAAGCCTCCGATAATGCAAAACAGTTTGCATCATTGTCCACTGTTACAGTTCGCCCAAGACGCGCTTCCAAGTCACAACGTAATGTATGGCCTTTTGCTGCTGGAATATTTGAGGTTAAAACGGCACCGGTTATCGCATCTTCAATACCCGGAATGCCAATACCCACTTTGCCTTCAACACCAAACTCATGGTCATGTTCTGTGACAAGCTGAGTCACCACATCAAGCAATGTGTCATAGCTATCTGTTGGTGTTGGTACTCGTTTTGTGGTCACTCGCTCCAATTGTTCATTAAATGCGCCAAACTCTATTTTTGTGCCGCCAATATCAAATCCGTAGTACATTGTCTGTCTCCAACTCATGTATTATTTTTGTGTATTATCTCGAATTTTCACATTAGTAACTGTGATTCAACACCCACTTAATTCTTACTTTATTCACGACACAAAAAAGCAACAATCCACTTCACAGAATCTTTGGCGCTACTTGGACCTAATCACAAAAACGATTGAAGAACACCACGCTTTATTCCACGGTCATTAACGTTTGTAATTCAGCCATGGCTGTTTGATCGATGCGAGGCCAATTCATTTTCCCTGCAATGTAATTGTCACGGA
>CAMQZF010000278.1 GCA_947039525.1 uncultured Photobacterium sp.
CTGTGTTTGTACTTGCTCTGAAATCATACATGCTTAGGGATAGATGTTTTTCTGTATTAGAGAAATAACGATAATAGCGGCAGTATGAGGAGGAAATCGGTGATGCATCGAAGCATAGTTTTATTACTGGGAGTCCTTACTTTTTCCGTTTTTGCTGGCAATGAATACCTTCTTCCGATGAAAGAGAGCCGCTTGGTTGGCTCTTTGAAATATTATCAGGTGCGTAAAGGGGACAGCGTCGCTGAGATTGCTCGACGTTATGATGTTGGTTTTCTTTCTGTACTAGAAGCTAATCCCGGAGTGGATCCTTTTTTACCTAAAACGAATTCTTATTTAACACTGCCGACATGGCTGATTTTACCCAATGTGAAACCACAAGGCATCGTTATTAATCTTGCGGAATTGCGTTTGTATTATTTCCCACCCGATCGTAGCCATACTGTGTATGTTTTTCCAATTGGTATTGGGCGCATTGGTCGAGAAACACCCACGATGACGACGGTCATTAAAGAAAAAATTGAAAATCCAACATGGACACCTACCCCTAATATAAGAAAAGAGTACTTACAAAAACACGGAAAGACATTGCCTAAAGTCGTTCCTGCTGGTCCTAATAATCCTCTTGGCGAATATGCGTTACGATTGGCGAAGGGGGGAGGGGTATATTTAATCCATGGTACGAATAAAAAGTTTGGCATTGGTTTGCGGGTCAGTTCAGGCTGTATTCGGATGAATCCTTGGGATATTAAATGGTTGTTTACGCACGTTAAAATAGGCACATCTGTGCGCATTATTAATCGACCTTTAAAATACAGTGTTGAACCTGACGGGATTTTGTATGTGGAAGTGCATCAACCACTATCCAAAACCAAAGCGCAGAAAGGGCGTAAAAAAGTCGTGAGTGCCCCGAAAAAATTACAGAAATTAGTGGACGATTCCTTTTCAAAAACACGGTTAAAAGAGGCGCTGCTTTCACAAAGAGGCATACCTACTGAGATTAAAGATATGGATAAAAAGTGATTATGATGGTTTAGGCTCAGAAAAAACCGTATGGTAGGCGAAAATCATGTTCATACCCTATAAATTAGAACGTGTCATTATCCAGTAATTGAAAATCAGACAAGATTGTCTTAAGGAACGAATAATGTTAATTACTTTTCATTGTAAAGCGAGTCATGACGTCATGATGTTTGGTGATATTGGTAAGCGTCTATTAACAATGATGGGGCACGATACTAATACACCAGGTGCAATTGAAGCTGAAGATATTCCTGTTGCCTTGGATAATTTAGAAAAGGCCATTAATGATATAAAAGGCCATGAATTTGAAAAGTCGTTAGAAGAAGACGCACACGATTATCCAAATGATTCTGAATCAGAGCTTAACAGAGAAAAAGAAAATGCGATTGGCATTGATAAGCGTGCTTTGCCGTTAATTGAAATGTTAAAAGCGGCAAAAAAAGCGAATACATATATTATGTGGAAATAACATCACTGGTGGTTAATTAGACGATAATGGCAATTAATCACCAGATTCAATGTTTTTATCTTCTGTAAAGCGCAATGTTAAATTGAAGCTATCAATTAAAGTTTGCAAAAATAATACTCCGATTAATGGTTTTCTTACTGTATATATAAAAAGAATTGTTAATAAACAATTCTCACTTTTTTGGTAAGAACAACATTTTTATAAAAAATAAATAAATATTTCAGTAAGTTATGTTTATGTTTCTTTTAAAGTCATTCATCATTGTAAATGATGAGCATGAAACATTATTAATATTTTAATTTAACTGAGTCGATGTTGGATCTTGCGTCCTAATAACAAAAAAGTTGAATTTTCATCTTTATTTTACGATTGATTGATATTTTACGATCGATTGTGGAATCTTGTTTTTTTAGTTGACAAAACAGATAAGGAGCACCAATGTCGGTTAGTTCTGCTCGCTTTTCCTTCTATGATGGAATGCCAAAGGGGGCTTTCTCTCTTTTCTTAATACAGACGTTTTCTACGCTTGGTTTTGCGGTCCTTTATTCCAGTCTTGTTCTTTATGCCACTAAACATTTGGGATTCAGTGAAGCCTCTGCAACAGCTGTAATGGGTGTTTTTGGTGCCTTCAATTATGGTTTGCATTTATTTGGTGGTTACCTTGGCGGTAACTATTTAAGTAACCGAAATTTATTTGTTCTTGGTATGGTTCTACAGGTTATTGGGTGTGGGTTAATTGCCACTCAAACCGTTGATGGAATGTATTGGGGACTGGCTATGTTCTTAAGTGGCAGTGGCTTAAATGTGACTTGCTTGAACATGATGCTGACTCAACGTTTTACCCCTGATGATCCACGCCGTGAAAAAGCGTTCTTGTGGAACTATGCGGGTATGAATCTTGGCTTCTTTATTGGTTTCTCTGTTGCGGGTTATTTTCAACTGTCAGACAGCTATGAATACCTATTTATTTTTGCCGCGTTAGGTAACGCTATCTCGATTATTCTTGCGTGTTTTAACTGGAATAATATTCAAGATCTCGAT
>CAMQZF010000279.1 GCA_947039525.1 uncultured Photobacterium sp.
CCACAATTCCCCGTAATCCTAACAGACTTGCGCCATTATAGTGGTCGGGGTTCAATTGTCGTAATAATGAGAATAAATCACGAAATAACCAACGAGCAATCAATCGCTTTATTGGGTGTTGCGATACGGCACTTTTTATATGTTCAATAAAAAGATTGGCGACACCTTCGCTGGTTTTCAAGCTCACATTACCAACAAAGCCATCACAAATCACTACATCTGCACGGCCGGTGTACAACTGATCCCCTTCAATGTACCCAATATAATGAATATCTGGTGAGGCGGTTAACATTGCAGCACAATGCTTAACCAAATCATTGCCTTTAATTTCTTCTTCACCAATATTTAATAACGCCACTTTTGGAGGCGTATCCATATATTGTTCAGCGAGAACCGAGCCCATTACCGCAAATTGAAATAAAGTATCCGCATCACAAGACACATTGGCGCCAAGATCTAAAAGCCAGGTTTTTTTTCCCGTATGGGTAGGAATAGCTGAGACAAGAGCTGGACGATCAATACCAGGTAATTGCTTTAAGACGTAACGAGATAACGCCATTAATGCACCAGTATTTCCAGCACTGACACACGCATCTGCTTGGCCATGTGAAACGGCATCAAGAACCATACGCATAGAAGTATCACGACTACGGCGTAATGCATGAGAGGGACGCATATTGTTGGGAATCACACCATCGCAATGAATAATATTTAAACGAGAGTGATGCTGATGTTTTAGGTGAGATAATTGTTCTGTGATCGCACTTTGATCACCAAAGAGGGTTATTTTTAGCTCAGGGTATTGCAACAGTGCCTGCACGGCGGCAGGCACTGTTACTTGAGGACCGAAATCCCCACCCATTGCATCAAGTGCAACGGTTAGACCAGTCAAGGCTCAACCTTATTTGTTGATAACCTTACGGCCACGGTAGAAACCATCAGCAGTCACGTGGTGACGTAGATGAGTTTCGCCGCTTGCAGTGTCAACTGAAACAGCAGCAGTTGTTAGTGCATCATGTGAACGACGCATGCCACGTGCAGAACGTGATTTTTTGCTCTTTTGTACGGCCATTAACCCTACTCCTTATTACTTTTTTAAACTTTCTAATACAGCAAACGGATTTGGACGCTCATCAGCAATAGGAATTTCACCACAGGTCATGTCTGATGAGTGCATAAAACAATGCTCATCATCATGCATAGGAATCTGCGGTAAATCTAATAAGAATTCATCTTCGATGATTTCAATTAAATCAAATTCGCCATTTTCATCGACATCAGTCGGCTCATAAGCTTCTGGTAAATCATCGACTTCCCCAGACTTGGGGATCGGAGTATAACAGAAATCCACATTAATTGTGTATGGAAATCCACCATGACACCGTTGACAGCTCAAAGTCACTTCAACTTCTGCGTGTCCACGCATAAAGGCGATATGACGATGATCAAAATCAAACGACAACGTTACGTTTGCATCACTGATTACGCTCTCAGTGGATTCAGCCAAACGCGTCAATAACTCAGCTTTGATGATACCATCATAGTCGAGACGTTTCTGCGCAGTACGAACTGGATCTACCTTTAGCGGCAATTTTACCTTTTGCATAGGGCGCGAATCTTAGCCTTCTAATGTGTTCGAGTCAAAGGAAATGTACTGTAAATTCATCTCCTCCCCTTAGGTTTATTCTTCTTTTCTCCGATTGATTTATAATCGACCAATCAGACAATTGAACAAACCAATTTAAAATTGTAAACAATTCATTGATTCTGAGGTGCAAAAATCAATTCATTGCTGTTTTACCCAAGAAATCTTACTGACAGCACTTCTTTTACTCTCAAAAGGAAATACCGTGGCACTCCCTCTTGTCTTAGCATCGACCTCTGAATACCGCAAAGCTATTTTAGAGAAATTAGCCCACCCTTTTACCTGTGCAAACCCAAACATCGATGAAACCGCACACGAAAAAGAATTACCAGAATCCTTAGTTCAACGCTTAGCGACTCAAAAAGCGCGAGCTTGTGCGGTAGAGTACCCTAATGCACTCATCATTGGCAGTGATCAAGTTTGTGTCATTAACCATCGCATTGTTGGCAAACCTTTAACTGCCGAAAAAGCCTACGAACAATTGCAGCAAGCGAGCGGCCAAGCGATTACTTTTTACACAGGTCTGTGCCTACTCAATACACAAACACAAAAAGTACACACAATATGTGAAACCTTTACGGTGCATTTTAAACCGTTAACCACAGAACAAATTCACTACTACGTGACAATAGAACAACCTTTGTATTGTGCTGGTAGCTTTAAAAGTGAGGGGCTGGGCATTGCACTATTTGATCGTTTAGAAGGACGAGATCCTAATACGTTAATCGGATTGCCTTTAATTGCGCTTTGTGAGCTTTTACAACAAGAAGGATTGGATATTTTAGCGGCAAAGTAACTCCTTCCCCCTACTATTCTGAGCCAACTGATTGGCTCAGAATAAATTCTTATCCGTTCTTATCCGTTTTGACGTAACCACACCAA